>JANYDO010000086.1 GCA_025363605.1 Candidatus Kapaibacterium sp. | reverse complement strand
TGAAAAACCACCACGTTTCCCAAAAATAAGGGGTAAGGTAGAACACCGCCGTTGCGCCGATTTCGTTCCAAACGCCGTCATTATTGCAGGCAATGACGCGAAAGCGGTACGAGCGCCCGCGCGGAAGGTGCGTGTAATACGCAACGCGGCGCGTGCCGGCATTAGTCCATGCGCCGTCGAAGCCTTCCAAGATATATTTGAACCGTACTGCTTCCGGCGTGTGAAGGCTGGTGGCGGTGTAGTGAAATTCAAATTTTTCTGTTCCTTGCGGCATTGTTGCTGGGTCGCTAAGGTCGGTTACGGTGCTGTCAGCGATAATTTCTTCAATAATAACGGGTGGGGAGACTCGATTCGTGGTCATATTGCGCGGATGCACCGATACAAAACCTTGCATGGTCGGGAAATATAAATGCCCGTCCCTTGATTTCCATGCAGAAGGCGTACCGCCGTTACATTCTGCGCTTTTCATGCCGTCGGCAGTGCCGAAGTGTTGGCAGGAAATACGCTTTATCGTGGCGGCAGCCAGAGCGTTTAGTTCGGCTTTCCGTGCGCGAAAAATACCGCGATTGCACGACATCCAAAGCCAGCCGTCATCGTCTTCCACAATGCTCCAAATGTGGTCGTCGAATAAGCCATCGTTAGTGGTGATACTCTGTATTTTGCCATTGTGCAAGCGATTCAAGCCCCCGCCGACCGTACCAATCCACAGCACACCGTCGCGGTCTTGCATGAAGGTACGGATAAATTTGTTCGACAGCCCTTGTTCGGTGGAATAGTGCGTGATGATGTTTTTGTATAGCCTGCTCACGCCGCCGCCCCACGTGCCAATCCAAATCGCACTATCCAAGCGGTCTTGTAGTATGGTGAAAATAGAATTGCTGGGTAAGCCGTGCTGTATCGTGTACGATATGAACTTTCCGTCAGGAGAGCGCTTATTGAGTCCGCCCCACGTGCCTATCCACAACGAGCCATCGGCGCTGTTGTCGGGCAGCACTGACGTGACAATCGTACTCAGAAGACCGTCTTTGGGTGTAATGTGCGTGAAACGATCATTCTGCAAGCGGTTCAGCCCGCCTCCCCACGTCCCTATCCAAAGCGAACTCCGTGCGCCGGAGTCGCGTGAGAGCGCGTGAACACTGTTGTTGCTCAGTCCGTTGGCGGTAGTGTAATTGGTGCGCACGCCGTTCTGCACACGGCTCAGTCCGCCGTAGGTGCCGAACCACATTGTTGGGCTACTTGGAGCGGAAGCGCCATTGTGTGGCGGCGTTTTGAGAGACGACGGCATTGTTAGCGTCGTCGTTGCCGTAGGCTCTTCCAGCATGGTTACGGCAAAGTCATTCGGCAAGCCGTTTTTGGTTGTCGTCGTCGTGAAGCTGTTATTTTGAAAACGATTTACGCCACCGCCTTGTGTGCCGACCCAGAGAGCGCCTTCGCGGTCGGTCATTACGGCATACACGACATCATGCGACAAACCATCTTTGGTGGTGAAGGAGGTGATTGTGTCATTGTAGAGCCTGTTCACGCCTCCGCCCCACGTACCAATCCAGAGTGCGCCGCGTTTGTCTTTCCAGAGTGATGTGATAATGTCGCTCGATAAGCCGCTATTTTTCGTGGTGAAGTGTGTGAAATGACCATTTTGCAAGCGGTTCAGTCCGCCGCCATTCGTACCAATCCAGAGCGTCGGATTCTTCGGGTCGGCGGCGCTGTCCAGCCAGAGTGCCCACACATTATTGTTCGATAAGCCGTCGTTTGTGGTCAATACCGTACATTTTCCGTTGTGGAATCGGTTTAATCCGCCACCGTCCGTGCCAATCCAGAGCGCTCCCGTGTTGTCCTGTACCAATCCGTGAACGAAGTTGCTGGACAAGCCATCTTTTGTGGTGTAGGTGGTAAATTTTCCGTTGTGGTAGCGGTTCAGCCCGAAGCCGCGCGTGGCTATCCAAAGCGCACTGTCGCGGTGGTCGTAGAGGAGCGATACAATGAGATCGCTCGAAAGCCCGTCTTTGGTTGTAAAGCTGGTAAGGACACCTTTTTCCAAACGATGCAAGCCGCCATTCGTGCCGAACCAAAGCGTACCGGGTTTGCCATCGGGTTTGCCGTTGGCTTTGCCGTCGGAGTGGGGAATTTCTAACAACTCCAGCACCCAATTATGCTGAAGCGCAGGCGTGTTGACTTTGTTGAATACCCTAAACCGCACTCCGTCAAACCGCGCTAAACCTTCCTCCGTGCCTATCCACATATATCCTTCTTGTGTCTGACACATTGCCCACGCGGAATTTTGCGGTAATCCTTGTTCTGTTTTCCAAACTTTCTGTGTATAAGTTCTGATGGGCTGTGCGGGGTCAAGAAGCTGTGCCGTCGCATCCTTGGGGAGAAGGGGAATATGGACTGGTTGATGCTGTTGTTGATATTGCTGCTGCGCCATCGTCGAGACCGCTACCGTTGCGAAAAGCAAGGTAGCCGTCGTCAGGGAGTAAAGCCTAAGGGAGTAAAGCCTATACGATATGCAGCGGCAAAACGGAAGCATAGAATGAGGGAAAAAACGCAGAAAATGGATTGTTGGGGTGGTGTACGGTTTTACGCTATTTCTGTGGGCGTTTTGTAGAGCGGCAGTTCAACGATAAATTCCGTGCCGCTTCCTGCCGTGCTGACAATACGGACTTCGCCATTATGCAAATCAACAATTTGTTTCACCAGTGCCAATCCCACGCCCGTAGAGCTTTCGCCGCCCGTGGTCTCGGCACTCAGCCGTTGGAACATCACAAAGGCTTTTCCTTGGTCTTCTGCCGTCATTCCGGGACCTTCGTCTTTAACCGAAAGGCGCACCGTATCTTGCTCGTGGGATAGTGAAATCGTAAGCCAAATGTTCTTGCCCCACGGCGAGTATTTCACGGCATTGGAAAGCAAGTTCTCCAGAACTTGATAAAGTCGCTGTACGTCGCCTTCCACCCAACAGTCCTCAGCGCTTTCGAGCCGGAGGCGCTGCTCTTTTTCCACAGCCTGAGGCGTGTATTGGTCGGCAACCGCAATGGCAAGGTCGCTCAGATTGACGGGCTGTATCTGAAGATTCATTTTGCCCAAATCATGTGCGGCGGTGTCCAGAAGGTCGTGGATAAGTGCAAGCATCCGTGCGCAGATGCGGCTAATGCGCTCTGCGTACCCATGGACGCTACTGCCTGCACTGACAGGCTCTTCCCTGAGGAGTTCGGCGAAATTGCCAATCGTGTGGATCGGGTTCTTGAGATCGTGCGCGGCAATACTAAGCATATTGAGCTTGAAAGTATTGGCTTCGTCCAGAGCGGCGTTGGATGCCGACAGCGTTTCGTTGGTTTCTTGAAGTTGGGTGTTGGTGATTTCAATTTCTTGCGATTGTGCTTCCAGAATTTCTTGCTGTGTTTTGATTTCCTCATTGGCTATCGTGAGTTCTTCATTCTGTTTGTTTCTGAGGCGATTTGTCCGCCATAGCATAGTAACCGCGATGCTCAAGAGGATGATGCACGTGATAATGACGATGCCAATTATTCGCTGACGTTGAAAGCGTTCCTCCTGAAGTTGTCTATCGCGTATGCGAACAGCCTCCGCGCGGTCGTTTCGCTCGCGGTCAATTTGTGCTTGCAGCTGAACAATATTATTTTTTGATTCTATCTGGAAGGCAGAATCTCGCATAGCAATATACGCTTTGTACCACTGAAGTGCTTCGGAAGGCTTGTTCAGTGCGGTGTAGGCATCGGAGAGTAATTGGTAGGCTTGCACTTTCACAAGGAATAGACCATCTAAATTTTTGCTCACCGCGATGCTGCGCTCGGCATAGCGACGTGCTTCGGCAAAATGACCAAGGTGAAAATGGATGTATCCGACTAAACGGAGTGATGTAGCAATAGCAAAGCCTAGTCCGGTGGCTTCGCGCAGTGTGAGTGCCTCTTGGGCAAATTGTAAGGCTTCCGGGTAACGCTTTTGCATTTCAAAAATAATGGCGATGCCGTGCAGCGACCAACTTGTCATTTCGGGATTGCCCACGCGACGAGCCAGCACAAGCGCTTGCTCGTGATATGCTAAACCTTCGGGGAGTTTTCCTTCAATGCGAGCAAAGCGACCCAGAGTATTCTGGCTGATGCAGATAAGGTAGTCGTCGTGAAGGTTTTTGGCAATAGTCAGTGCTTTCAAAAGCCGTTCCCGCGCTTCACGAACGGCTTCGGGACTGGCGTGAGACTGCTGTCCGGCGGCAAAGCCGATATTGAGGAGTCCGCGAGCGATAAGTCGCTCATCGCCAAGTTCTTCTGCTATGTGTAATCCCTTAAATCCTGTTTCCAAGCCTTGTTCGATTTTTCCCTCGATATTGAGCCGATAGGAGATACTGGCGAGTGCTTCGGCCATTCCGCGCTTGTAGCCTATCTTTTCGGCAAGGGCAAAAGCGTGTGCCGCATAGAGTGATGCTGTATCTTTGGCAGCACTATTTTTTTTTGAATAGACTTCAGCGAGAGTGTTCAAGCGATTGATATGACTTGTATCAGCGGTATCAGTTTGCCGGAAAAGTGTTTGTGGGGTACTGGCTACTGACTGTGCATTATTTGGTACGTGCGCAAGCGCTACTGACGCACGATATTGCATTTGCAGAAGTGCGGCTTGGCAGAGGTGTGCGCTCCCGAAGAGCATCACCAGCGCGAGAATACAAGTCGTGATTATCATCGCGCAAGATACGAAAATCATCGTGTCTCTGTCAAAAAATACGTTGTCATTTTTCTGTTGAACAGAAGAAGCATGAACTCACGATAGAATCTTATCAGCAATTACCTCCATCCCAAACAATCCCATTGCGGTTTCATTCGGAGAGAACAGATTACAACGTGATTTCTTGTCATCGTGGTATTATCACCACTAGAGAGAATTTCCATTGTTCTCAGGTGATAATTATTTGATTTTCTCCCTGAAAAGGAAGAGTTTTGTGCTGTACATTGTGCGATTCTACAATGATTATTTCTCATATTATTATCCTTATTATGCAACCACTTCTTTCCGCCGCAGAATTACTGGCGTTGTATCAGAATAATTACCGTTTCGTTCTTGTGGATGCTCGCGCCGGAGCCGCCACTATCCGCGAAGAGTATGACGCTCACCATCTCAAGGGCGCAATTTTCGTCAGCTTGGAAGATGAATTGTCGGAGAAAAGCAATAACGCCGCCAATGGCGGACGGCATCCGCTTCCATCCGTAGAACGATTTGCGGCATTGCTTGGTCGGCTTGGTATTGAGCCGCAAACTCATGTCATTGTCTATGACGATAAAAACGGTGCAAATGCAGCCGCGCGCTTTTGGTGGATGATGAAAGCTATCGGGCATGAGAACGTGCAGGTGCTTAATGGCGGCTTACAGGCTGCCATTGCTGCGGGCGTTGCTGCAAATGCGGATGTGGTCTCGCCCGCTCAATCAAGCAGCTATAATGCTCACAGATGGCTTTTGCTGATGAAAAACATTGACGAAGTGGCAGTGGCGGCGCTGGGCACGGCACATATCGTCGTGGATGTGCGCGACCACGAGCGCTATTTGGGCAATCACGAGCCGATTGACCTCATTGCGGGGCATATTCCGGGTGCAGTCAATATCCCATTTGCAGAAAATTTGGATGCAAGCGGTTTGTATTGCTCGCCGGAAGAATTACGGGCAAAATACACGGAAGCATTTGCTACCGTGCCGCCTGCAAACGTGATTGTGCATTGTGGTTCGGGTGTGACGGCGTGTCATACGCTCTTGGCAATGGCACACGCGGGCTTGGAGATTCCGGCGCTGTATGTTGGGTCATGGAGTGAGTGGTCGCGCAACCCGCGTGAAATTGCAACGGGGGGAAAGCCCTAAAGAACACCGAAAAGAACACCGACATCATTTTTGATAAACTGCCCTTCAAACCTCGTGTTTGAAGGGCAGTTGTATTGAACACAACCCCCATTTTTTGGTTACAACAATCAGAGATTCTGCTACAAAAGTGATTACTGCACTTCGTAGTTTTGTACTTGAAAGTTTTTCATTCCATTCATCACATACAAAACAGCTATGAAAATGTTAGTAACAGGTTCTACGGGGCATTTAGGCACGGCAGTCATTGAAACGGCATTGAAACACATTCCGGCAAACCAGATTTCTGCACTGGTGCGAGAAGAGAGTAAAGGAGCCGCAATGCGGTCAAAAGGAGTACATCTGGTTGTCGGAAATTACGACGATATTCATTCACTCGAAGCAGCTATGAAGGGGATAGAAAAGGTACTCCTCATATCCAGCACTGACGAGGGAAACCGTATGCAACAGCACCGTAACGTCGTGGACGCAGCAAAAAAAATGGGTGTAGAGTGCATAGCTTATACCAGCCGCTCTTTGCGAGATAGAGACACCTTAGCCAATCAACTTATGACGGAACACTTTGCAACGGAAGACTACATCAAACAAAGCGGCTTGAAATATACCATTTTCAGAAATATTCTTTACATGGATGCTATTCCGCAGTTTATTGGAGGCAATGCGGCTCTTGAAAAAGGCATATTTCAGCCGGCAGGCGATGGCAAAGTGGCATTTGCTTTGAGAAGTGAAATGGGCGAAGCAATGGCAAATGTGTTGCTGAATGAAAAGTGCGAACATATAACGTACAATTTCACGGGCGATAAAGCATATTCGTTTTATGATGTTGCGACTGCACTTACAGAGCTTTCGGGCAAAGAAGTGAAATATAACGATGTAGAAACGACTGCATTTGAAGGAATGATGAAACAAAGAAATGTGCCGGAGCCAATGATTAAAAAAATTGTACATTTCATTACCGACATCAAACACAATCAAGAATCTGTCCTCTACAATGATCTTGAAATCGCATTGGGTCGTAAACCTACCGCATTAAAAGACGGCTTACAAAAAATGTTTGGACTATAAGACGACAACCACACGTACAAGATGCTATCACCGCTGCACATAAAAACCATAGCTCAATATCATCGGTTCATGGACTTGCCCAAACCTGAACACCCGTTGGTGAGTGTGGTCAAATTTGAGGATATGAAACGCCACCCAAGCACGTGTCCGAGTAGTATTATTCATGAATTTTATTCCATTGCCCTAAAGAAAAACTTTCGTGCAAAAATGAAATATGGGCAACAGGATTTTGATTTTGATGAAGGCGTGATGCACTTTATGTCTCCTAAACAAGTGTTATCTTTTGAGACGACAGGAGTTAAAGAATTTGAGCATTCGGGGTGGTTATTACTTATCCATCCCGATTTTCTTTGGAATACTCCATTTTCAAAAAAAATAAAACAGTATGAATACTTTAGCTACAACGTGAACGAAGCTCTGCATCTGTCGGACAAAGAAGAAACGTTGGTTACGGAAATCATTCAAAAAATCGCCCAAGAGTATCATTCTCCTATCGACAACCTAAGCCAAGATATTATTATTGCCCAAATAGAGCTCTTACTCACGTACTCTGAACGCTTTTATCGGCGACAATGTATCACTCGTAAAATAGCGAACCACCACATTCTGAGTCGTTTGGAAACCTTGCTTTCCGATTATTTCAAAAGCGATAGTGCGTTGAAAAAAGGCTTGCCAACGGTTCAATACATCGCCGAAGCATTAAACGTATCGCCCAGCTATTTGAGCGACTTGCTGCGGGTATTGACTGGTCAAAGTACGCAGCAACATATTCACGACAAACTCATTGAAAAGGCAAAAGAACAATTATCCACGACTGATTTATCCGTCAGTGAAATTGCCTACGAACTGGGCTTTGAACATTCGCAGTCGTTCAGCCGATTATTCAAAACCAAGACCCAACTTTCGCCGTTGGAATTTCGGCAGTCGTTTCATTAATCACCCGACATCGGCAAAATTATTCTCTCTTAAATCGCCCTCCAAACCTTGTGTTTGAGGGGCGGTTGTGTTTTTGACGAAGCTGAAATCGCTCAAGAACCCTGCACTGCGGGTGTGGTTTCGGTTTTGAACTCAGAGGGAAAATACGCAAATTGCATGGTCTTGAATACAAGGGTGTATTTGTTCCACAGATTTTTGGAAAATTATTATGGACACCGCATTAGAACCGGAATTAGAAGAAGACATTGCCTTTTTAAAAAGCCTCCGTGAGGTTTCTGAATACGAATTAGAACGAGGAAAACCAATGCCCACAACCAAACACGGCTCTGTCCAAGCAAATTTACTTGGATTACTTATTTCCCGATATAAAAAGCAGTTTCGCTTTATTTCAGAATTAACGATAGAACTCGGCAAAAAAACTGCCGTACCGGACATCAGTATTTACAACCGCTTTGATATTCAATGGGATGAAGAAGAACCAGCAGTGAGGGAAGAACCGCCGCTTGTCGCTATTGAAATTATCTCACCCTCGCAAACACTTACAGAAATGCGGGATAAAGCGCGAAAATACTTCGCACAAGGCGTGAAATCGTGCTGGATTGTGCAGCCGGAATTACAAATTATCTCGGTGTTGCACCCAAACGAAAAGCCGCAAACCTTCACAACAGGCATGGTCGAAGACAGTGCCGTCGGTATTCAGATTCCGATTGAGGAAGTATTTGAATAGCGGAATGTTTATTCCCCAACAATGTCAAGCCATGTTCGTTGGCGGTCAGTATAAAATCTAACACTCAAAAACACAGAAGTACAGCATGGAAAGCAACACTATCGTATTGGGTGGGACTGACGTTCTAGACAACGGTCCTTTTTATCACGGAACGAAAGCGGATTTGCCGATTGGCGATTTGCTCACGGCAGGGTTCAAATCGAATTACCACCCCGAAGTCATCATGAATCACATTTATTTTACCGCCTTGGTGAATGGGGCGGGACTTGCCGCGGAATTAGCTCCGGGCGGTGGACGCGCACGCATTTATATCGTTGAACCGACAGGGGACTTTGAAAATGACCCAAACGTTACGGACAAAAAATTTCCCGGCAATCCAACACGCTCCTATCGCAGCCAAGCACCATTGAAAATCGTTGGTGAAGTAACAGATTGGGTGAAACTCACACCGGATGAACTTCAAAGATGGCGCGAAAAGCTGGCGAATCTCAATGCGACGAAAGCAGAAATTATCAACTAATTTCCGATGATTTCCGAGATGCTCCCATCCTGCTCGGTCTTTGAAAGGAACAGCCATTACCGCCCTCCAAACCTTGCGTCTGAAGGGCGCTATTACTACCTCAAAGGCATTTGGGACAACTTGAATCCACACCATATTTTGTCTGGTATGCAATCAATTACCGCTTATTTTTCCAATATCATGCCGCTTACGGCAGAAGAAGTCGCGCTGCTTGAGCGAGTTGCCGAGATAAAGGTGCTGCGCCGCCGCGAATCTTTCCTCAATGCTGGTATGCGTTGTACATTTGTCGCGTTTATTGAAGAAGGCGCGGTGCGGCATTTTCATGTGGACGACCAAGGAAATGAGCGCACGTGCGACATTAATGCTGAGGGAAATTGGGTTACCGATACCAAAAGTTTTTCCAGTGGCGAAGCCGCTCGGTATAGTTTGCAAGCACTGACAAATAGTCGCGTTGCGGTTCTTTCGCACCACGCGCTACAAGAACTCTACACAGCATCGCCAAAATTCGAGACGATTGCGCGGGTAATCAATGAACGGATTGTTGTGCGCCTCGCAGAAATTTCCGAAATGCTTATTCTTTCCTCGCCGGAACAGCGCTACCAACGGCTTATGGAACACAATCGTCTCGTTTTTGAACAAGCTCCTCGCAAGTATATTGCCCATCTTATCGGCATTGCTCCCGAAAGTTTTAGTCGGCTCTCCAAGCGCATGATGGAAAAGAAGTAGATTTCAGCAAAAATTTCTTCCCCCGAAAATCTTAACCATCGTCAAGTATTCCAGCGTCATAGCCAGCATATTTTGCAGTGTGTTTATTACACTCATGTTTTTTTATCACTGCAATTTTTTGGAGATACTATGAATCGCTTTTTCTTGACCTTGGTGGCAATACTTTGTATGAGCCTAAATGCTGCTTTTGCGCAAGCACCATCATCAAATCCAACAGCCGCGCCATCGCTTATTGAACAGTACCTTCTTGGCATAGGCGTTGCAGAAACACCGCCAAGCATTTTTGCCGATGTGTATCCGTTGTTTTTCTTGACCGGAAGCGGCGGCGGGAATATCGGTTACGAGGCGGGGCACTGGCAGTTTGGCGGCACATTTTTTAGCGTTCCATTCACCGATGCTCTCCGCGATTGGGTTTTTGCCAATGCAAGCGGCATAGATGCACGGCGAAACAATGCGGCAGAACTGTTTGTCAGCTACTTTCTGCGTCCCGACAGGCAAGGAGTGTACATCGGGGCAATCGGCGGACCGGAGTGGTTCGTTTTGCGCGATAAAGCAACAGGCAAACAAGAAACCGTTTCAAAAACCTACGTCGTTCCCCGTGTGGGGCTGCGGTGGTTTCCGTTTCAACCATTTGTGTATGTGGATACTTCTTTTGGTGCTGCCTTCAATGTGAGCGGAACGGAAGTCTTGAGCATCGGCGAAAGCAGCTTTTCTGCACGCCCGGTTCTCGCTATTCCCTTTATACAACTCGGTGTACGGTTTCCACTTAGTTCGCAGCAGTAGAACGCTCCGTATTTCAAACAACGACAGCTTCAATGCCGGCTACGGTCAAACCGCCCTTCAAACCTTGCATTTGAAGGGTGGTGGTGTTTCTGCATTATGAGTGATTAGCGAGAACAGGCGCAATTCCTTGTCGTTCAGACTGACGCAATGCCGATGGCAATGAAGCAGAACGCCAAACAACCACCGCCAGCGCAAGCAACCAGAAAATCCACACCGTGTTTGCAATGACATTCAGCACCGCAAACAATGGTGCGCTGCCGCCGCCGAAATGTTCTCCTGCGCTCAAAATCGTCAGCACACCTGTCGCGTAACCCGTCCAAACCAATATCCGCGACACACGCTCCGAAGCTACATCCGCTTTCCCGAATTGCCACGCCAGCACAATCGTCCACGCGCCCATTGCAATAAATCCCAAGTGTTCGCCAACGGTCATTCCCAAGTAGCGATTGAGCGTATCGTACATGAGTGCGAGAGCTTGCTTGCTCGTTTCGGAGGTGTTCGGCGCAAAGTACGCATGAGCAATCATCGGAATCGTAAAGACCCAGCGCGAAAAGCCGATTGCTTGAAAAATAGCGGTTGCTGTGCCGAAAGACAAGAGAGCGGAGTTGCCTTTGGAAGCCGCATCATTGCTTGCAAAAAAACGAACAAGCGCGATACTAAGCGGTATTGCCGTTAGTGCCGAGAGAAGAAAAACATAGTACGTCGGCACAATCACCGATTCGTGCTGCACAAAGAGCTTCAACGCGTAATCGGCAGGCTGCCGGAGTATATCGGGAAACTCAAAAACCGATTGCAAAATAAAAAACGGAACGGTTACTAACATTGCCTCTAACGCAAGAAGCAAAGCGAGTGTGCGGGTGTTCGTGTTCATGCTGTTCGTGTTCATGGTATTCAAGATAAAAATATAAAAATGATGAATGATGTTTTTCAGAAAGAAATCAGGAGATTCAGCCCAATTTGACCGCTTTGGAAAAGCTGACCGTCGCCCACATTCGTAATAGTGCCATTGCGAAGGGAAGTCTCAAACTCCGCTTCAATACTAATACCAACAGAACCAACGGGAAACGTCCACCCCAAGCCGCCAAGAAAGGTACTTCCCACCGCAAATTGGTGCAGATATTCCTCTTTTGCGGGGGAATTATCACGTTTGGTGGTGAGCTGCCCAAAGCCTACCACGCCGCGCAGATACGCGCTATCGTTGAATTTCTGCGAAAGAGCATACCATTTCCCACTCAATCCTGCATGATAGTAGTTAAAGAAATATCGCTCGTTTTGTGTGCCACCGGCGGGCGTTGCGGCAAATACCTTTGCTCGTGCGCCAAGCCCGAAACCGCGCCATTCTTCGGGTGCAGCGTAGAAGGCAAGCACGGTATTGAATCCGGAATTAGGCGTGAAATCGCCTGCTTGAATTGCTTGCGAAAGTTTCGTGCGAATATCGCCGAAAAATAGCGTTTGTCCGTAACCGAAACCAAATTCGCCATAAACCGGAATACGCTTGCTCTCTTGAGCATGGAGATGATAGGTTTGGAACCCAAAAAGCCAGAAAGCAGAGAATACAAAAGCAGAGAATACAAGGGTTTGCAGAAGTGTACGCATGATGATGTACCAAAAAAGTTGAACAAATAGTTGAACAATGTTCTTGATACAAAAATGCAGAACGCCCAATTCTTGTACATTGATTTGGGTTAAGAAGTCGGGGTAGGAAAAAAGAATCGAAAAGGGAAATCGGGCGGGGAGCAAATCTACTGCTCTGCAAGCCGCTTGCGAATGCGGCTCAGAGCCTCCGGCGTGATGCCGAGATACGATGCAATCATATACTGCGGCACACGCTGAACGACTTTCGGGCGCTCACGAACAAGGAGTTGGTAGCGTTCTTCGGGGGATTCCAACAGCATGGAAGCAAAACGCTGCGACACGAAAATGAAGGACTGTTCGGCGAGGACGCGACCGATGCGCTCAAATTCTTTGTTCAGGCGAAAAAGCGCGTAGAGGTCGGCGTGGGGCATAAGCAAAAGATCACACTCTTCTAATGCTTGAAGGCTCATCAATGCTGGCTTTTCAGTGAGGAAACTTTGGTACTCGCTGCAAAAACTCCGCTCAAAATGGAATTGGCGGATGTGCTCTTCGCCTTCCACGTCGTAGTAGAGCCGGAGCAAACCTTCGTTGATGAACGCAATATGGCGGCACGTCTCGCCCTGACGCACGAGAAATTCTTTTTTGGGGAGATGTTTGGGCGTGAGTTTGGAGCAGAATACGTTCAATGTTTCAGCATCCACGCCGAAACGTCGCATAAAATCGTGGATGTAGGCGAGATAGGGCGGATGTTGTGAAGAATAATCCATAGCGTGGGTATGAATATCGGTTGCTATACCAAAAAAGTCTTTTTGCTAGGACTTACGAAAAAGCGAAAGAAACGAACAAGGGAGCATGCTTCAATGTCATCAACTTAAGGCTGCAAGCCCTATCAAATCAGCCCTCTTGACAAAGGGGGCGACGAGCGAAGCGAGTGGGGGATTTATCACAAGACGCATCAGTGCTTGAATCCCCCGTTCCCCCTTCAGCGCTTCGCTCAA
>JANYDO010000079.1 GCA_025363605.1 Candidatus Kapaibacterium sp. | reverse complement strand
ATCAATCGCATCAGTGCTACCGTTGCGCGTATTTCCTTCACAGGCAATGCTGCTGCCCACGCTGCGGCAAATAATACGACCTTCACCCTCGCCTTCGCAAATGCAGCCGTTGCAAGCGGAAATGCGGCTGGTGTAACGGGCTTGAATCTTGGCGCAGGCGGGCTTTCGATTACCTTCACCGACCCTGTACCTATGAATCCGTTCATCACCTCCTTCACCCCTGCCTCCGGCTTTCCGGGAACAAGCGTCGTCATCACCGGCAGAGGCTTCACGGGCGCAACGGCGGTCAGCTTCGGCGGTGTTCCGGCAGCATCGTTCACGGTGAACAGCAATACGCAAATAACGGCAGTTCTGGGCGGCGGCACGATTGTTACCGGTGGGCAGCAGCTCGTGGTGGTTTCTACTCCTTCCGGCGTTCTTTCTCTCGGCGGCTTCTTTATCGGTGTAGCTGCCGGAGCGACTAGCGCTGTTTCCGGCACATCTGCGCCGCAGTCGGCTGTTATCGGCAATTTTTCGCCTTCCAGCGTCACGTTTGGTACACCCATCACCCTGAGTGGCTCAGGCTTCACAGGCGCTACGGGGCTGCTTATCGGTGGCGTTCCCGTTACGAACTTTGTGGTGGTGAACGACAATACCATCACCGCTGTCGTGGGCGGTGTACCTGTCAGCAACCGCGTACAGCTTACGGGCGGCTTGGGTGCGAGTTTGGATATGGGCGGCTTAGGTATCATCTACAATCGCCTTCCGGCACCGACGGCGGACGCAATTTCTCCTGCGGCGCTTGCTGCGACGGGGAACGATGCAATCATGACGCTGACGGGCAGGAACTTCCTCGCAGGAGTGCGAGCGCAGGTGAGCGACGGCACATCGGGGCAGAGCATCACCGTGCAGAGCGTGAGCGGCACGGGCGTTGTGGTGACGCTTCCGGGCAGTGTTCAGTCGGTCGGCACAAAGACTATCACCCTCACCAACCCCGACGGACAGACGGCTTCGGTGAATGTTACCGTAACGCAAGGTGCGGCGGTGCGGTTGTCGGCGGAGTCGCTTACTATCTCGACAACGGCATCGGGACGTGCCTTCGGTGTACGTCTCGCGGGCGCGAACATCTTCCGCACGGCGCAAGCCACGCTGAACGGCGCTCCGGCACGAATTACGGTCAATTCTTCGACGGACGCGACGGTGGAAGTTCCTGCATCGGTGAATGTGTTTGGCGGTATCACGCTGGCGCTGCGCCTCGTGAACACGGACGGACAAAGCACGACAGCGGCGGTACGCATAGACAGGCGCTCTCCGCCGACGATTGGTGCGGTAACGCTTCAAAGCGGCGGTGTTCTGCGGGTGCGGGGAGTGAATTTTGTGGCAGGAATTACCTCATCATTAGGGAATACATTCTTACCGCTGCTTTCGCAAACGAACGACACAGCATTCACGGCACAGATACCGGCGAGTTTCCGTCTGATGGGGAACAGCCCGACGGTGGCACTGCTGGTGCAGAATCCCGACGGCGGTAGTCATGGTGTGGTATTGCCTCGCTCGTTGTTTGAAGGCGGCGTATCGGTGAGTTCTGTTTCGTCGGGACAGGAAAGCACAGAGCGGACGTGGGAAAGCGGCAGTATTGCGGATGTGGTAGAAATAGTTGCCGGAAAGCAGCAGCAGGGCGCTTCGCAGGAATTGAGCATTTATCCGAATCCGATGGAGACGGAACTACGCATCGGCGGTGCGGGTCAGCGCACGGTGCGTCTGTACGATATGCGCGGTGGCGTGGTGCTGGAAGAGCGCACGGTCTCTGGTGTGGTGAATGTGAGCAATGTGTCTGCGGGCGCATACACGGTCGTCGTGGAGTCGGCGGACGGGCAAATAGTACGGCAGCGCGTAGTGAAGAAGTAATCGCTTGTGATGTGACAGCAAAAGCAAAGCCCCGCATGAAATCGTTCATGCGGGGCTTTTTGTTTTCGGGAGAGTACATCTTTTTAATTGCTCGGCGCAGCCACACGCTTCTTACGACGGAAGCGCTGGAAGAACGTTGCTATCGGGTCGCGGAGTGCCAGCAGCGCTATGGTGCTGAAACTTGCTGCAATTGCCATGAGCCAGAGCATCAGTGCATCATAGACTGCCGTCGGAACGGTCTTAAACCAAGGATTGAAAAGGTTAATGACCGGAATAGATTTGGTCGAAACTAACAGCGGATAATCCCACCAGCTAATTTCTGCATCCACATCCGTACCACGCACTGCGTCTGCATGAGCGGCTGCTTCCGGCGTGCCGTGTTGTACGCCTTTCTGCATTGCTACCTTGAGGTCATGGTAAGTGTCGTTGGCAATGCGCACTTCGCGGGCGATTTCTTGGTTGCCGTATTGTTTCTGGTAGGCTGTGCGGTGCAGGTCGAGAAGCGAGTCAACACGCTGCTTTTGGACTTGGAAGTCTTGCAAGTCCAATTCCGTTTTTTGCAGTTGGTCGTTCAGCGTGGCTATTCGTGCCACAAAGTTCAGGCTGTCGGTTTTGATTTTATTGTTGTAATAAGCAATAGCATTCGTGCGCTCTACCGATGCTCGGTCGAAGTTCGAGTAGAAGGCAAGCGTTTTTTGCGCTTCTTCTTGAAGTGCTTGAATCTGCTTTTTCAGCGTTTCGGGATTGCCGCCGCTTTTCTTGACCATTGCGCGGTTGGCTTCGATAGCCGAATCCAGCGATGACTTGTTTTTTTGCATCGAAGCTAACTGTGCCTGATTCACCAAAATTTTCTGGTCAAGCTCGGCAATTTTTGTCGAGCGAGCAGTCGTATCGGCAATATATGCGGCTTCAAAGGCGGTTGTGAGCGAGTCACGTTCTTTTTCGGTAACATCCGCCAAGTCCGAAAGCACATTGCCACGAATGAGCCTGCGCTGTAAGTAGTCCGCTCTTGGCTGGAAGCTATTGAACGAGTACTGGAGCGCTACCAAGCCTTCATATGCCCAACGCGACGGCACGAACTGGCAGACTTCCGGTATTTCGTGCTTTTTGTTGATTTTGAGGTGATCCATTTGGCTATACGGAATCAGCGCTCCGGCAAAGATAATTTGCGGGATAAGTACAAGCGGAACGATGTTGAAGGCCGCTTTTGAGGACAAGTTGGGAAGCGCTGAAATGAGCAGTCCCAGCGCTATGCCGTTGAATGAGACAATCGTCAGGAAGCCGAGATACTCAAAATACAGCTCTTTCATGCCGAGAATCGGGAATGAAAAGGCGATAAAAAGGATATTCTGCGCAACGCAGAACACAAAAAGCGTCAGGAATTTTGAGGCATAATAGGCGGTATTCCTGATGTTCAGCATCCTTTCGCGTAAGAGAATTGCCGCATCCCTGATAATTTCGTCCACGCTGTTGGTCATAGCGAGGAACATTGCAATAATCGTAGCGAGGAAAATATAGACGCGCAAATTGTCATTCTGGAAGAGGTTGTATTCTGAAGTTGCGCTTGGTAAAAGGCGTAGAATAAGCGCCACGGCGATTGCCAAGAGTGGTGCTTCGAGGAATGTGATAAGCAAGTTGGAGCGGTCACGGACTTTGTTCTTGAAGTTCCGCGAAAGCAGGTTTACGAATTGTCGCCACTTATCGGAAACGGTATATTCACGTGCCGGCGGCAAAGGTACGCGGTTCGCGTCCTCTACCGTAATGCGCTTCACGCTATTGCGGTAGTCCAGAAAGCGGTCTTTCCAGTAGTCCGGTGAATACTTCCGCTGTGGAAGTGGTACGCCGTCAATGTCTCGCAGTGGCTCTTCCAGCACTTCCAAGAGCAAATCGGGTTCGGTATTTTCCACAAAGGGGCGCTGCGCTGCGACGGTGATAACGTCGAACTGTTCGCCACCGATGGCATCGCCTTGGAACAAGCTGGAATGTGCCTTGAAGTAGGCAAGTGCCATCATGGAATCGCCATAGAATGCCATTTTACCGCCCTTGTCGAGGAAGAGCGTTTTGTCGAACATTTTGTAAATCTTGGAACTCGGTTGGTGGATGACCACAAACACGATTTTGCCTTGAAGACTCAGGCGGCGGAGCAATTCCACAATTTTTTCGGAATCCTTCGACGACAAGCCTGATGTCGGCTCGTCCAAGAAATATACATCCGCGCCGGAAAGAAGCTCAAGGCCGATATTAAGGCGCTTACGCTGTCCGCCCGAAAGAGTGCGCTGTGTGGGGCTTCCGGCGGGAATATCGCGTTTGTCGGCGAGGTCAATGTCAATCAGAACAGCGTTCACAAGGTCAGTGATTTCTTTGTCCGTTTTGCGCGGATAGCGAAGTTTGCCGTTGTAAAAGAGGTTTTCAAACACCGTCAAATTCTCAAAGAGCAAGTCGTCTTGTGGTACGTAGCCCAAGTGGTCGCGCAGCGAAGGGTAGAGTTTGTGCAGATTGTATGCGTTTAGCTCCACCGTGCCGTGTGTGGGCTTATTGTAACCGTTGATGATATTGAGCAGCGTTGATTTACCGCAGCCCGACGGACCCATGACCGCAACGAGGTCGCCGTAGTCAATTTCAAAGGTAAGATCGTCCAGGCCGCGCGTACCGTCTTGGAATTGATAGCTGATTTGTCGTCCGATAAAATCTTTGAAGCGGAACGGCTCAACAGCGCATACGCCGGAAGGAAAATTGAGGCTGACAACAAATTTATCTACAAGGACAATGCTGCGTTCCGGCAGCTGAACGGATTTTTTGATAATGCGGGAATTGTGATAGACCGAGTAGGGGCAGCCCTTTGGCTCAAGCAGCAAGGAACTTTGCCCGTCGCCGCCCGTGATACGGAGAATACGGAAATCCCATTCTTTCGGAGAATCATCGTTCAAAATAATATCACATTTTTTGTGATTGCCGATGCGGTACTCCAGTTTGTCCGAGTCAAGCGGGAAGGTATCGCTTGCCAAACCCTCTTGGAAAGCGACTTTGCGGAGATTGATGGGGCAGTTGTCAACGGAAATATCGTCGTTCAGATTCACAAAAATTTGGTCGTCTATCGGCATTCCGTTCACGCTCAGGTTTGTCATCGGCGTAAGCGGGCGCAGCATGATAGTGAGTTTCGCAAACTCAATCGTCATAATGTCTTCATAACTCGACATTTGCGAAATGATAAACTCTTCTTTGCCTTCCAGATTCATACCTTTAGCAACGTAGAGCGTGACCGGCACGACAAATTTTGCTTTGAGCTGGAAGTAGAAATTAAGGTCTTCGTAGTTTATCGTGTATTCGCGTATGGTGATGTTCTGGTTGTGCTGGATTTTATTTGCCAGTCGCAGACTCAGGTTCTTCGCCATCGCCATTGCATTGCCAACGCTGACGGGGTGCTGCTGCGATTTGAGCAGTGCGACGTAAATCGAATTGATTTTGAGAATTTCGAGTTCAAGACGTTGGTAGGGTAGAATAATGTCCGAATAACCCGGAATATCGCCCACGCGGAGCGATTGGATAATCGTTTGCTTTCCGGTTTCGAGGTCGGCAGCATCGGGTACGTCGAAGATTTTTTCAATAAAGGCAAGGTCTTCAATCGAAACGCCAATTTCCTGCCCGATAGCGCGTGCGGTCTCGCGTTCGGCTTCTTCCATTTGGTCGGTAGAGGCGAGTTCATAGACCTTCATCAAAATAAAGACGCGGTTTTCGTAGGAAAATCCCTCGCGTATTTGTCGCGCGGCAGCCTCTATTTCTGCTCCGGTCTCAATATAGCGCTCGAACTGCCCGAAAAGATAATCCGCAATCGGCGGCAGATAGAGCGAATCGAGATAGTTGCTGACGTAATTGCGCTCGGCATCGGAAACAATGCCGTCGGCGATTGCCAATACGCTGAAGAGCTTGATGGTATTGACAATGAGCGAATTCTCAAAGCTCTGCTCAATAGCTGCTACTGAGTTGTTAGCAAGAAGGGGTTCCGTGGTGGACATAGCAACACCGCTTTGCGAAGGTTGACGAATAAAAAAAGTTATGAACTGAACGCTTCACCGTGCGAACGGACGAAATAATAACCAAACAATATAGCAAACTCTGGGGCTTAGACCAAGCAACCATGCAGTTTTTGAAGAGTCTTTACGCGGTTTTTATGTGCGCTTGGCTGGGTCAATCTCTGCCGAAGCGTCCCAAAACTGCTCATCTACTGCTGCCAATACTTGCTTGAGCGGTCGAGATTTTTTTTGTAATATCGTGCCTAGCTATCTAGTTATATGGCGATAGAGTCTTTGCCGAATGGAAGATACGTACTCAACTCTTCTCGCCGTCATTTTGTGTTTTGCCGCTTGGCACAGATTTTGCATTGTTTGAAGCAATAACTGAAAATCAAGAATTTGATAATCAATCGTAGATGTGATTATGCAAAAAATATGCCAAAATAATAAACGCCGTTTGCTCTCGTTCATCTGGCTTTGCGTGGTGGGCTGGGGGCTTTCTCATGCGTTATTGCGTGCGCAAGCGCCGCCGGGCGGCTTGCCGGAAATACCCGACTCTGCGCTCAGGATGCGTCCGAGCGTGGGCGTGATATTGGGCGGGAATCTGAACCAGCACATTGCGAGTTTTACGCAGTTGCCGGGCAATCCGCTAGTCCAACTGACAGGGGTGCTGTCGCCCAATAGTTCCTTCGGCAAGGTGCCACCACGATATGGTAATGCCACTGGCATTGGCTTTAGTGCTGGCTTAATTGGTGATTTACCAATTTCTAAACTCTTCGCTTTGAATGGACGTTTAGTCTTTAGTACACTTGGTTCGCCGTTGTCTGCGGGAGAAACAATACGAAGCGGTTTTCTTTCTGCTGATGGGACTCAGGCAACATTTGTGGATGCAAATATCGGTTGGCAGTTCAAGCCTACACTCAACCTTGCATCGCTTCAAATCTTAGGTGTTTTGCGTCCTGTCGAATCTGTTCCTGATTTGCGTGTTTATCTTGGTGCTGAAGCGGGGGCTTTTTTAGCGCCTACGTTTTCACAGAGCGAATCTATTCTCAACTTTACCGATAATCCGCTTGTTGCTTATAGCGATGGTCAAAAAACACGCAATGCTACAACAAATGCACCGCTCACTGTTTCGACCCCTCAAATTGCTGCTGTGATAGGAGTTGGCTACGACATACCGCTCAAATTCGGTGCTGCGCGGGTGATGATTGCGCCGGAAGCTACGTACGCTTATTCCTTTACGCCAATCGTTACGGGAGTACAGTGGAATGTCAATGCGCTCAGAGCAGGCGTGACGGCACGGTTTGTTATTCCCGAACCTCCCGTACCACCGCCACCGCCACCGCCACCGCCACCGCCACCAGCATTGAAGGGCGATATCCAAGCCTTTCGTGTGGATAGTAATGGTGCGGAGTATCCGCTTATTCGCTTGAAGGTGGAGGAAACGACATCGAAGCAGCTGTACCCAATTCTGCCGTTTATCTTTTTTGACCAGAATAATGATTCGCTGCCCGGACGCTACAAGCGTTTTGCGAAAGAAGAAAGTAATGGTGGGATTCTTGATGACATAGAAGGTCAGTTGACGAACTTCCAAAATCGTTTCTACAACTCGGACATGATGAGCGTTTATTACGACGTGCTGAATGTTATTGGTAAGCGCCTCAAAGAAAAGCCTTCATCGAAAATTACTCTGACGGGCTGTAATGACGGGCTTCCGGGTTCGGAGAAAAGTAATAAAAAACTCAGTATGCAGCGAGCCGTGACGGTGAGGGAATATTTGATGAAGACCTGGGATATAGATTCTACGCGCATGAAACTGGAAGCACGAGATTTACCTGTGTACGCCACTGCCTCAGTGGATACGCTGGAAGGCGCAGAAGAAAACCGTCGTGTGGAGATTTCGAGCGCTGATCCATCAGTATTGGAGCCGCTTTTGGTCTTTGATACGCTTTCGGTCTGTAGTGTTCCGAAAATCCGTGTTCGCATGAAAGGTGAGGCGGAAGCTGGCTTTGAGAAGTCTGTCATGCGAGCGTATCAAGGCTCTAAGACACTGAAGGAAGTCCAGATGGAAGGCGCACCTCTGGCGGTGTATGACTGGAACGTCAAAGACGAACCCTTCACGATTCCGAAGGCAGAGGAAGACCTCAATTTTGAATTGGAACTGTACGACAAAGCCAAACAGAAGGTAGTCGAAACTGCACCTGTTCCTGTCGAGCAACTCAATTTGAAAAAGAAAAAAGAACTCAAAATCAAAGATAAAACCGTGGACGTATTTCGTCTTATCTCGTTCCCGTTCAATAGCGTCCAGATGGGTAAATTGAACGACGAGATTGTGAGAAAGTATGTGAATCCGTATCTGACGAAAGAGTCGAAAGTCGTTGCAACGGGCTACACGGATAAGTTAGGTAATGGCGACATCAATCAACGCCTTTCCGACGGACGCGCCAAAAGCGTAGCCGATGGACTAAAAGCCGGACAGGTAACGTCGCTTGGTGTCGGCAATCGTCGCCCGCTCTACACCAACGACCAGCCCGAAGGCCGGTTCTACAATCGCACGGTCGAGGTTCGCGTAGAAACGCCGGTGGATTACGGGAAATAAGGACGGATAATTGAGACAAACGAATAGTAAGCGCCTGTCCGAATTCCTCATTCGGGCAGGCGCTTTTTTTGCTGTGTTGGGTAATAAACTGTTGTTTTTGGGTAGGTGAAATGGTAATTTCCTGTCCGTAGTGGTGATTCTTGCTTGGTGATGCGGTTATGCTCATGCTATTTTTACGATGAAGCGTTATCCATTTTTTTTCGTTTGCACAAAATTGGTATGATAAAGCGATGCTATTTGGTGTGGTTGCTTGTGGGCGTGTACTCTACAAATGTGTTCGCGCAGCCGCATCAGGAGTTGCAGTGGAAAGTGTTTGGACATCTAAGGGAGTCGCGAGTTTCCTTTTCTACTACAGTGATAGGAGCAGAGTAAAGTGTTGGTAATAGGAGGCTTAGAACGCCGTGGGGTCTTTAATGAAGGAAATCGAGGGACGATAAAAGCGACGTGTGAAATAATTGATATTCGGTCGCGCTCTATTGTTCCTGCTCCGTCATTGAATGTTCCTCATGCCCAGTGCGTTGCATTGCAAACGTTGGATTCAAATGTTGTTGTGATTGGTGGGCTAACTACTTTTTAGGGGGTCAAACCACCCGCGCGTCGGGATGCCAACACAAACGCCCGCCCTGAACATCCGTTCAGGCGGGCGTTCGGGTGTTTGTAACGCTCTGGCGCTTTGTCCTATCTTCCTATGCGAACTTTCTCCATGAAAATGTGCACTATGACTTTTTGCCATAGAAATCCGTGACTTCTCAGCATTGCAAATGTCTTGGGAAAGTTGTAAGTTCATTCTATTATCATTCTTTTCTTTCCCTTATTGGGGGTTTGTGTTATGAATACGCATCGTTACTGTGTCTCTAAGGCGTTGCGCTCTCGCTTGAGTCTCGCGCTCACAATGCGTTGTTTTGTATTGGTCACCAGCGCTATTTTGCTCTTGTGTGCCGAAGGTCATGCTGCGAACAGATTTTGGGTGACAGGCGGAGATGGTCTTTGGAACAGCACAAATAATTGGAGTGCTACGTCCGGTAATGTAAGTGGTGCATCTGTTCCCGGAGCGGGCGATATTATCTCTTTTGATGCCGGGAGCGGCAATCCCACGGTTACTCTTACGGTTGGTATTGGTGTGAATAGTATTCTCGTGAGCGGTGCATCCATAACTACGTTCACAGGGAATTTTGGAATGGATATTTTGAGCGGGTTAACTATCTCTGCGGGCGGTTCAAAACTTATCATTAACGTCATTTCCACTGTTTCAGTAAACGCAGGAATAAACGGACAATCTACCCTTGCAAATGGCTCAAATCTCTTTGTTCAGAGCGGAAGGTTTTCAATAAAAAATCAGCATAAATTTTTTAATAATAATGCTGTTAATAATGCCGGTGCAGGTTTTGCCATTCTCACTGGTGGTGAATTGGAAATTCAAGGCGCTCCACTGTATGCCCCGGCAACGTTTACTCCCTTTTATCAATCGGGCTCCAAGTTGACGTATTTTTCCACACCTGCCTGTAGTATAGGGAAGGAATGTCCGCCGACTATTCCGAGTGGGGTAATGGTAACAATTGATAACGTAAGCGGAACTACATTGACAACTGCCACCACAATGCAAGGAATATGGCTGGTAAAAACTGCCCGAACATTTACTATTAATGCAAATTTGAATGTGAACTCGGGCGGTAAAGTGCAGATTGATGGCTCCCCACTATTAAATGGTGGTGCTCTTATCCAATATGGCGGACCCAACGATACACTTGAATATATCGGCTCAAACACTTTCATGATTGACGGTCAGGAAGTTTCCGGCGGTGGTCCGATGAATGGCACGATTCTCGTCAATAAGCCCGGTAGCACGGTCAATGGTGTTGCGGGCACCCTTACCGTCAATGGAAGTTTTTTGCTTAATCAAGGTACGTGGAATGTGAATGCGGGCGGGCGTTTGCTGTTAGCCGGTTCGGGGGCGACGTATTATACCACCACAAGCGGTACAACAATGAATGTGAATAACGGTGCGGTCTTGCAATTAAATCCCAATGTTACCTTGACCAATAATGGTACGCTGAATGTTGTCGGTGGCGGATCATGCATCCTCATGAGTACCACTGCAAATCTTTCAACAGTCCAAGGTGCAAGCGCAATCAATTATTTGGCTACAACCGCAACCCTGAGGTATGTGGGTACTGGAATTAAGACCACTACTCTTCAGGAGCTTCCTGCAAATATGCCGGGAAGTGTTCTGATTTTTAATAGTAGCGCTGTCAATCTTGGTGCGTCCACATCGGTGATGGGTGCTGTAACGGTCGGTTCGGTGAGTGCTGCATTGACAGGAATACTCACCACAGGACCTTTCACACTTGCACTCAATGGAAATAGTCGTATTGACGCTGGCGGAGTGCAAGTGAATACGAATGGTGTATTGAAGGTGATGGATGGGGTGAGTCTAAGCAAACCAGCACCACTACAAATATTAAGCGGGGGGACGCTCCAGTTGGATGGTACAGGATATGCAATTGGTGGAACGGTGATAAGTTACCTTAGTGGCTCAAATCTCCTTTTTACGGGAGCAAACAATCATCAAGTGACAGATGCCGAAATACCCAATTCAGCTTCACCGCCGGTCTTTTTTGCAAATTTTCAAGTGAATAAGCCCATTGGCTCAAAAGTATTGCTACCCGGTACATCTGCAATGCGTATTGATCTTGCTACCGCCGCAACGCTTTCTATTACTAGTGGCATTATTCAAGCTGGGCAGGGAGCAAACTGCATACTGCGTATTCTCAGCACAGCACCCAATTCTGTTACCTTTGCTAATACCGGAGCAGCATATGTGGAGGGACCACTTCAACGCACTCTAGCCAGTGGAGCAGGAGCATATTTATACCCACTAGGCAAAAGTGGCGTATATCTACCGATGCTTTTCCAAAACGTGAATGTTGCCGGAGGAACAATTCTTGCGGCAGAAGCCTATTCTTCGGGTAGCGGTGGCACACCGCTTGCACCGCTCACGCAACTGAGCACATCGGAGTATTGGAGGTGCGGTGTTATTGCTGGTACTGGACCAATGAACCAAGCGCAAATAGGAGTGTTTCGCGTTGGTGGCTTTTCGGGTACAAGTGGTCTTGGGTTGATGGAGAATGTTGCTGCCCCTACTATGCCGGTTGGAACGTATACTTCGGTCGGAGGAACAGCGGTAACAAATGGACTGATGAGCGATCCTGTTTCTACTCCACTGTCATCGGGTACACAGCGCTACATTACCCCCGGAACGATGTCTCTTCCGCCCAAAGCCGGTTTTGGCTGGCAGGTGTTCTACGGGAGTTCGACGGGAACATTGAATCAAGAAGTATTTGCCGCCTCGCACCCCAGTTATGACTCGCTGACAACGTTCACCGTCGAAGCGCTCGTGCGTCCTTCCTGGGCAGCAGGAACGGTCGGGAACGACCCCTGCTTATTCTCCATTGGCGATGGCGGGAATACCGCCGGAATGAAATTCAGCGTGCATTTGGGAAACTTTCTCGCCAGCGTTCGGTTTACCAATGGTCTAAGCCAGAAGACGACCGCTGTCAATGCCTTTCGCCGCAATGTCCAATATCACCTTGCCGTCATCTATTCCGGCGGTACTATCACGTACTATATTGACGGACGCTTGGCTGCGGTGGATAATCTTGCTCTTGGCTCCGGCACGGGTGGGCGCTTGCACATTGGCTCCAATGGCGGCACAAATGACTTTTGGCGTGGAGCAATAGACGAGGTGCGGCTTTGGAATACGGCGCTGCCGCAGACAACCATTGCCGATTGGCGTGGGCGCGAGTTGCAAAACACTCATCCTAACGCTGCGAATCTGCGCGGTTACTGGCGTTTTAACGAAGGTTTTCCACTCCAATCGGCGGATTTATCGGGCTTCAACAATCCTGTTTCCCTTACTGGTGTTGGACAGCCCACACCGCCGCAGTGGGTAGATAATTCGCTCAAAGTTGCCGGAAACGTTGATGTCAGCGGCGTGGCAACGGCGATTCTGCCGGCAACCAAAGTTGGCGGCAATCCGATGACGTTCTCGCTGACGGGCGCAAACGGCGGTTCGACGATGGCGACAGTGAGTCTGGATGCGGTAGGAAATCTTCAGTACGCGCCCAATCGTGCTGTGAATCTGGATGATGCCGATTTTTTCACGTATAGCGTCACTGATGGTATGAATTCTTCGTCGGCAACGGTGGAAATACGCTTTCGTCCCAGTATTTTGGCGGAAACGCAATTTGTTCGCTTTAATAAACCCACGCAAATTACGACTGCATCGATTCGCGGCGGCACAAGCCCTCTGACGCTGGGATGGACACCGCTCACGAATATTGCTCCGACTAACACGACCAATCCAAGTGTTTTATTGCTCACCAATGCTACGTATTCTCTTCAGTTACAAGATGCCTTCGGTTACACGGACAGTAAAAATGTGGCGTGTTTGATACAGCCTCTTACTCTTGCCTTTAGTCAAACATCAAGTACCGGCACATTTGGACTGCCGAACATTATCAACGCCGGAGCGCCCTTTACGATGCGATGGGGAATCTTCTCACAGCGCACAGGCTTGCCGGATGCGAATGAAGCAACGCTGAATCTTGCCATTGCTCCGGCAGCAGGCGGTACGGCACAGCTTTCGTGCGCATATACAACATCGTTTTTGAATCAAGCCAATAATTCCGTTCCGAATATGGTCGTGAATTGGTCGAATCCGCCGCTTGCCGGAGGCACGACGCAGGCGGTGATTACGCTCTTCCGTTCCGCCGGAGCACCCATGATTGCTACTTCGCTCACGGTCACTATCAGCACCAGTGCCGGAGCGCCTTTGGTGGTTGCGTTTGCACCGACGGCGGGCGGTGTGGGAACGCAAATAACGATTACCGGAGCAAGTTTCCTTGCGGGTTCGACGGTGAGTATTGGTGGCGTGGCTGCGCAAAATGTCATTGTTGACTCTCCTACCCAAATTCGTGCGACGGTAGCGCCCGGTGCAATAACCGGATCCGTCACAGTGACAACGCCCGGCGGCGTGGCGACTGCTCCGCAGAATTTCACGATTGTACCGCCACCGCAAATTACCAACTTTACGCCCGTAAGCGGCTTCCCGGGAAGCGTCATCACTATTACCGGACAGAATTTTATTAGCCCCGTCACGGTGAGCTTTGGCGGCGTTACTGCTGCCAACGTTACCATTCTCTCGCCGACTCAGCTGCTGGCGGATGTCGGTAATGGCGCAAGCGGCATAGTAACGGTGCAGAACGCGGGCGGTACTGCCGCTTCAGTGACAACGTTTTCGTTCTTCGGAGCGCCTAATATCACAAGTATTAGCCCCGCGCAAGGCGGCGCAAGGACGGTGATTACGGTGCGTGGCACAGACTTTCAGCCGATAGATTCTGCTTTTGTTGGTGCGACGTACCTTAACGGTTCCAATGGTGTTGCTTCGTTGATTTCGCCCGCAGAACTGCGCATCACGCTCGACACCGTGCCGCTTTCGGGGCGAATTTCTGTTTTCATGCCCTCCGGCAGTGCTGTTTCGCCAACAGCGTTTACCTTTATTCCTGCACCGAAAATTGACAGTATCATTCCTGCGGTCGGCGGTGCAAATACAGTGGTGCGCTTGGTGGGGCGGAATTTTGTGAATGTCGATACGCTTCGATTTGGCAGTGTAAACATTGGTGGTTTTATGACGCTTTCCACAACAGCAGTGAGCTTCACTATGCCGCTCCAAATGCAGAACAGCACAAGCGCCATCGTCATTTCTGCACTCGGCGGACGCGACACATCGAAAGCAATTTTTCAATATGTGCTGCCGCCGCAGATTACGTCCTTCACGCCCTCCGGCGGAGCAGGGGCGTGGGTACTGGTAACGGGAGCGAACCTTGTGGGCGTGACCGGTGTGAGCTTTGGCGGCACGAAAGCTGACAGCCTGCAAAGCATCTCGCTGTCGCTTGTACGGGCAAAGGTTTCTGCGGGCGGTGCAAGTGGGAAAGTTGACGTTATTGCAGCCGGAGGCACTGTTCGCTCTACTCAAGATTTCCGCTTCTTGTTACCACCCACAATTACAAATTTTTCCCCTACGTCGGGTGCTACGGGCGCAAGTGTGGAAATTACGGGCGCAGAGTTTGTAAACGTAACGAGTGTGAGTGTTGGTGGTGTACCCGTAGCGAGTTTTAGTGTGGCAAGCGATACGCGGATTGTGGCGACATTGAGCGCACAAGCGACTTCCGGCACGGTGCGGGTGCTCACGCAGCAAGGTCAGACAGTAAGCGGTTCGCCTTTCACGGTCATTGTTTCGCTTGGTCCGCCGCCCAGCATTCTTTCCTTTACGCCGCCAAGCGGTGAAGCGGGTGCAGAGGTCTTTGTTTCGGGGCAAAATTTATCAACAACGGGCTTGGTGCAGTTCGGAGGCGTGACGGCGGCATCGTTCCGCGTGATTTCGCCGACGCTCATTGCCGCGATTGTCCCACAAGGCGCTACAACGGGTTCGGTGCGTATCACCACGCCCAACGGTGTGGCTACATCGGTTGCAGTCTTTCGTTTTGTTGCGCCTTCCAGTGGTGGAGCCGGACTTACGCCCATTGAGCGTGATTCGAGCGTCTTGGCGCGTGTGTATGCTCTGACGGCTGGCGGTGCGTGGGTGAACGAGCGAAATTGGCTTACCGAAATGCCCGTTTCCTCATGGGCAGGCGTGACGGTTGAAAATGGTCAGGTGACACGTCTTGTGCTGGCAAATAATGGTCTGCAAGGTTCGCTGCCGTCGCTCTTGGCAGAACTTCCCGCACTCAAAGTGTTGGATTTGTCCGGCAATCAACTAAGCGGAACGCTACCGAGTTCGATTGCAACGCTGAAGGCGCTGGAAACGCTGAATTTGCGCGGTAATCAGTTCACGGGTGCAGTGCCTGCGCTCTCGACGTTGGCGAGTTTGCAGGTGTTGGATTTGGGTAATAACCGCTTTGTGGGTGATGTGCCGCGCGGGCTGTGCAATTTACCGAATCTGCGCGAAGTACGTCTGGACTCAAACGGTTTTTCGGGTGCTATTCCGAGCTGTGTCGGTGATTTGAAACGAGTAGAGATTTTTAATCTGAGTGAAAACCTTTTGAGCGATAGTATTCCCGTCTCGATTGGCTCTATGACGGCACTGCGCGAACTTGTGCTTTCCGGCAATCAGCTCACGGGTGCGATTCCACAAACGCTCGGTACGCAGGCCACGGTTGTTCTCGCCGAACGTGCTCCTTCAGGAGATAAGCACGGAGAGCCTTCGCTGCAAAGCGTCTCCGGTTTGCGCCGCCTCGACCTCAGTCGCAATCGGCTTTCGGGCATCATTCCGGCAAGTGTGGGGCAGTGCGTGGCTCTCACCACAATAAATCTTTCGCAGAACCGATTGACCGGTAACCTCCCGCTATCCTTTGCCAATCTGACCGCATTGCAAACCCTCGACCTCAGTCGCAATCAGCTTTCGGACGTGCTGCCGACGTATTGGGGCAATATGAAACAGTTGCAAACGCTTTCGCTTCGTGCCAATAATTTTTCCGGCGCAGTACCGCTTGAAATCGGGCGTTTGAGCGCACTTACGACGATGTGGCTGGATAGTAACGCGCTCGCAAGCCTCAGCGATTCGGTGCAGAATCTCGCTGCCTTAAAACGTTTGTCGTTAGCAAATAATCGTCTCAGAGCGCTACCGCAGCTCCGCAGAACAAGTGGTATAGCGCTGGATTCGGTGAATGTTGCTTTTAATGCATTGACATTTGAAAGTTTGGAACGCAACGTAGCCAGTAGCCGCGCTGCCGTGTATTCTCCGCAAGATAGTGTTCTGGAGCGCATGGATACTGTTGTGCGAGTGTTTTCGGCATTCCGCGTTTCCGGTACGGTGGGTGGATTTTTCAATGATTACCAATGGTATAAAGGTTCACGATTACTAACCCAAGCGACGGATTCGCTGCTTAAACTTGACCGCGTTGCGCGGTCGGACACTGGCGAATACACGTGTTACATTCGTAATCGCAATGCTACGCAGCTGACGCTTATTCGGCGTGTCCTCTCGCTTCGTGCATTGCCTCCGCAAGCGCCTTCCGACCGTCCAAGCCTTATCACACCGCAACTGGCAGCGCAGAGCATCAGCATCACGCCGACACTTGTTTGGTCTACTACGGCGTTTACCAGTAGTTACGAGGTCGAAGTCTCTAGCAAAAGTGATTTTTCCGATATGATTGTGCGGCAAACTGTCAATGACCCCTTCCGCGCACGCCTTGCGCTCACACAAGCACTGGAGAATCTGACCACATACTTCTGGCGAGTGCGGGCGTTGAGTGAGGGTTTGCCGGGCACATGGTCGGAGGTGGGGCGATTTACCACAATTCCCGCCGGACGCACGGTGAACGTAGAAACCGTCAGTTTCGGTCGTGTGATTCTTCGCAAAACGGTAGAGCGTACAATTACTGTGCAGAATTTAAGCAGTGTGGCAGTGATTATCCAAAGTGTACGCCTTCAGGAGCAAAGCACGCAACCGCAAGGACAATTCCAGTCAGGCGGTCTTACGAGTGCCGTTCGTTTGGAGCCGGATAGCACGGTTGTTGTGAACGTGCGCTTCACACCCACAAGTGTTGGTGAGCAGACGGCATCAGTGGTGGTGGGCTACACGGTGGCATCATCCGGTAGTAATGTTCCGACGGAATTGTCGTTTGCCAGTGTGCTTTCGGGTGCGGGAGGGGCGCTTGTTTTGAACGGCGCGGAAGTAGATTTTGGATTATTGACCGCAGGATTGACCAAAACAGAAAGCATACAGCTCACGAATGTGACGAGTATGGAGTTGACAATCGCTACAAGCGTTGGAGCAAGTTCAGAGAATAGCAGCAAAGCTCGCTTCGGACTGAGCGACCTGTTTATCAAGCCGATTTCGTTGAAGCCGAATGAAAGTGCTTTTGTGAATGTCAATTGTGCGCTGACAAGCGACCCCACGCCTGCGACGATACGCGGAGCGCTGCGTTTTGCCGTTCAGGTAAATTCTGCCATTGGCTCCTCCACGATTGCCGACACATTGTCTGTACCGATGGTAGTGCGTGTTCGCAAACCGGATTCTAACGACGTAACCATTGTCCCGGTTCTCACAGCAGAACAGAATTACGTGGCACCGGGCGGCATCGTATCGCTGGCTCTTCGGCTGGCAAGAATTGATTATCAGACCAAAAAGACGTTTCCTGATACCTTAACCCAACTCTACAAAGTGGGGAATCCGGTATTTACGGGTGCGATTACGCTGAATAGGCAAGTGCTGATACCACTGGCGGAAGATGGCGTTGTGCGAGCTGGTCTCTCCAATGGAGACTTCGTCACGTACACCATACCGCCCACTCGCTGGCTCCCCAATGATGAAAAAAAACAGTTGGAACCGATTCTGATGCGGATTCGATGCCGCGTTGTAGCAGGAAGTACGGATGCAACAGTGCTAAAAGTAGAAAATAATTTCAAATGGGATACCTCTTCGGTAGCAACGAACACGGGCGAGATTTCTCAAGTAACGGTACGCTACCTCAGTGCAGACACTGTTGCATTTGCACCCTTTACCTCCGGCACCTCACGTGCAGGCGGCAAGCGCTTGATTGCGAGTACGACAAGCAGTGTGCTTGCCCTCAGTCCGAATCCTTCCGACAACTCGGTTGAATTGACTTTTATCGTGCTGGCGGCGGGAATATGTAACTTTGAAGTGTTGACGCTGCAAGGTATGACCGTGATGGTTTCCGATGGGGCATACTACGATGCCGGAACGCACTCGCTGCGCTTAGAAACATCCCATCTGGCAAGCGGTTCCTATCTGGTGCGGATGAAGACCCCACGGAGTGAGGTAATAACGGAACGATTGCAGGTGATACGATAGCTCTTCCGTAGATGATTTTTCCCTTCGGCGTTCAGGCGTTGGTAAAAATGGTATGGTTTTTGGGGATGAAAAGGCGATAGCCGGATAATAGAAAAGCTGACAATAGGCAAAGGCTCGTGTAGGCGTGATGTATTCGTCATTGTATGACGATTGTCCCGTTTTGCCTTTGCTTTTGTCACTCACTTGTGTACCATTATCTGTTTTCATTTATAACTTTTATCTTGCTTCTGTTTCATTTTTTCTCCTACCACGATGCTTGCATTGAACCATCGAACCCCGCCCGCTGACTTTTGGAAAGGCTCGGTACTGCATTCGTCACTATGTAGGCTGGTATTCCTCACCATATTGACGTGTCTTGTGCCGACATCGCGCCTTCTTGCGGTAGATTATTTCTACCAATCCGGCGACGCGACGCTCCTTGCAAGTTGGAATACCATTCTGGCAGGTGGTGGAGCCACTCCTGCAAATTTCACAACGGCAACCGATAGATTCCTTGTGCCAAGCGGTCGCACAGCCGTCATTACTGCTAATCTCACCATTGCTGCCGGAGTGATAGTGCAAGTACAAACAGGCGGAGCGTTTGACGGCCAAGCATTTGCGGTTATCGGAGCCGGTGATTTCGATCTTCAAACCGGTGCATCACTTCTGACCGCACACACAGGCGGTATCAACGGCGGCGTGGTACAAGTGACGGGAACGCGCACCTTCAGTCCTACTGCCAGTTATACCTTTAATGCTGCTGCACTGACGCAAATTTCCGGTTTTGCTACGGGAACAGCCATTACCGCAGCACAATCTATTACGGTTAATAATCAAAATCCCGGTACTGCCGGAGCGCTTCAAATGGATAATGGTATTACGCTTTCCGGTTCGCTGACTATTCAACGCGGTACGTTTGATTGCGGAGCGCAGAACCATGTCTTTAGTGGCGGAGCCAATACAGTCGTTCTGTCGCCCGGCACTATCTTTCTTCGGAGAACAGGTATTGTCACTGCTGCTGCCGGTACATTTCAATATCAAACTGGAACACCGAACGCGCTATTGCAATACGATGCCACCGGAGCAGTCGTTACCGATGGTGAAATGCCTTCGTCTATGCCGGGAGATGTGCAGATTGTTCTGAACACAACGCTGCAACTCAGTAGTGCCAAAACAATTAACGGTTCCTTGATAGTGTCAGGTACGCTGGACTGTACGGGCTTTGCGCTTTCGCAAAATGGCTCATTTACCGCAAATTCGACGGGCATTATTGACATTAAAGCCGGTTCGCTGACGTGGAATGGAAACATCACCTTTATTGCCGGTTCGCAGTTTCAGGATAATTCCGGTCCCGGGGGCGCAAGTATCACGCTTGGCGGCACAGGCACTATCACGGGAGAATTTCTCTGGCAGGGCGGGGCAAATAATCTTGCAAGCCTTACCCTGAATCGTCCCGGCGCAACACTGACCAGTGCCGTGACGCTTTCCTTGACGACACTTCTTTCTCTCCAGCAGGGGTATCTGTCTGCTCCGCAAGTTCGTATCGAAACACCCTCTTTGAGTGCCGTGCAGGGCGGCTCGGCGGCATCCTTTGTGTTGGGGCAAATGCTTCGGCGTGTAGGGGCAAATCAAAATGGTACATCGCTGTTCTTCTTTCCCGTCGGAAAACTAGGTAATTATCTTCCGGTTAATATTTCCGATGCTACAACGGGTGCAGGTAATCCGGGCATTATCGTAGAGGCAATGACTGGGCTGGTAACAGGAACGCTCGGAATCGGTTTGGCTTCTTTGAGCAATAGCTACTGGCAGGTGCAACCTGCACTTGCGGGAGATTATTCCCAAATTGTTCTGACTGCAGCTCGTACTACGGCTCCTTTCTTTGTTTCAAGTTCTGTTTTTGCCGGAGCCAATGCCACGAATGCCACATTCTCCATGATTAGTAGCGCTTTTACCGGAACAGTCTTGCGGAGTAACATTTTTGTCGTCGGTGCTGTGGGACCATCATTTTTTGCTGTCGGCAATGCTACACCGCTTCCTTTGATTACGAGCGTTACGCCGACGACAGGCGGAAATTCTACTGTTGCAACGATTGTCGGATTGAATCTTTCTACGACAACGCAGGTGTTTTTCGGTGGCACGCCTGCACAAAGTTTTGAAATCGTCGCACCGACTGTTATTCGCGCAACGGTCAATAATGGCTCGACGGGTGCGGTGAGCGTCGTCACTATCGGCGGCACTGCCTTTTCGCCCTCCACATTTGTCTATGCGCCACCGCCGCGTATTGCCTTGATTACTCCTTTGAACGGTGGTTTTAATACGCTGGTTACTATACGCGGACGTAATCTTTCCTCGACCGCATCGGTGACGTTTGGCGGGGAGGTGATACCGATTGTGACGCGCAATGACACTTTAGTACAGGTTCGCTGCCCGAACCGTGATGTTTCGGGGGCTATTCGCTTGGGAACGCTTGGCGGGGTAGCCACTACGACCGATAGTTTTTCGTTTTTCTTTCCTCCGACCATCACAAGTTTCACACCAAGTATCGGCAGTCGTGGCTCGGTTATCACTATTACCGGCACAAATCTCTTACAAACCAGCAGTGTTCTTATCGGTGGTACTCCCGTACAATCAATAACGGTCAATTACCCCACGCAGGTCAGTGTTGCCATATTGGGCGGTTCGACGGGAACAATCGTTCTGCGTACACCCGGAGGCGAGGCAACGACGGCAACCATATTCTTTTATTCTCCGCAACCCAATATCACGGGAATATTCTTTAATGGGCAACCCGTATCCAGCGCGGTTGCAGGTTCGACGCTGCTTGTGCGCGGGCGCGATTTGCTCTATGCAACTCAGGCAACGATTGGAAACGTTAGCACTGCCATTGTCTCGGTCTTGTCCTCAACCGAAATGACCATTCGCCTGCCGCTTCTGGGATCAACAACGTCGAATCTACGCATTGTCACGCCCGGCGGTACAACGACGGCTAGCACTCGCTTCGAGGTGCAGCCTGCGCTAGCAATCACAGACGTTAGCCCGATTCTCGGTACTGCCGGTTCGCTTATCGGCATTGCTGGTCGTGGTTTTTCCAGTGATGTCGTGGTTAGTATCGCCGGAACAAATGCTACGAGCGTAACGCTTGTCTCGACGACGCAAATATTCGCTGTCGTGGGGGCATTGCCGCCTCGTACCACGCGAGGGGCAATTTTTGTTACGAGTACCTTAGGAACAGCAACGACGACCACATCGTTTATTGTGACATCCGTACCGCCTGTTATTACCTCCATTACACCACTCAGTGCGACCTTCGGCTCAATCGTACAAGTGCGGGGGCAGTTTCTGACGGGCGTACAACAAGTTACCATCGGCGGTGGGCGAGCAGATATTGTCCAAAGTGTTTCGCCGACAGAGCTGCTTGTGCGGGTCTCGCGTCTGAACACCAGTGGCACGATGAGTATCACGACGCTTGGTGGCTCGACCACTTCCACACTGCGCATGACGATTATCCCTTCACCCTACATTATCGGTTTTACGCCCAGTTTTGCCGTTTCCGGTGCAACAGTTACCTTGCGCGGTGGGAATTTTAACGGCACGACGGCTGTTGTTTTTGGTAATACTCCTGCCACCAGCTTTTCGGTACTTTCTGATTCCGTTCTGACGGCAGTCGTGGGCGCAGGTTCGACGGGAGTTATCCGAATAACAGGAGCGCGAGGCACAGCGCAGTCTCAGCAGGAGCTAAAGGTGTTATCCCGTATTGAATATGAATCCTCGATTTTGCGTGTTCTCTACGATAGTTTAGGTGGCGCAGCTTGGACGAATAGCGCCACCAATCGCTGGCTCTCTGCTGACCCTGTTTCTGAATGGACAGGCGTTACGGTTGAGGGTGGGCGCGTTACGCAAATACGGCTGCCGGACAACAATCTTCGCGGGCAGCTACCCGAAATTGTGAGCGAACTCACGGCGTTGCGTATTCTGGATCTCACGGATAACGGCGTTACGGGGGTATTTCCACAATGGATTCCATCGGTCAAAACGCTGGAAGAGGTGCGTTTGGGAGGAAACCAGTTTACGGGCGCTCTACCGGACAGTATTGGCGTATTGCCGAAGTTGCGTGTTCTGATTGCTGACCGTAATCGTCTGTCGGGTGTGCTGCCGCAATCGCTCTGTTCTATGACCAATGGGCGAGAAATTAACGTGAACCAAAACGGACTCAGCGGTACGATACCGCCTTGTCTGGGCAGTTTGCCACAATTACAGAGTTTGGATTTGGGGCAAAATGCGTTTATCGGCACTATTCCGCCGGAACTTGGTAATGCCAATGCATTGCAATCACTCTATTTGCACCGTAATCAACTCACAGGCACGATTCCTGAGTCGCTGGGTAATGCAACCGTCGCAACGGTCGTTGTGGCGGCAAACGCTTCTTCTAAAAATACTAATCAACAGCGCTTGACCGCCGCAAACGCGCTTCGCCGCCTTTGGCTTGGGGGGAATAAACTCACAGGTGAAGTGCCGGAAACATTCCGTTCGCTTACACAACTGGAAGAATTTCTTATTGAAAATAATCAGTTGACGGGTGAAAGCATCATGCGCATACTGCCTGCATTGCCGAATTTACAGACGTTGGACATTGGTCGGAATAGCTTTTCGGGTGTTGTTTCTTCCGATCTGGGCAATCTTCGCCGTTTACGCTTCTTGTCCCTGCGGAATAATGCATTTTCGGGAATTGTTCCCGGAACGCTTGGCAATCTGGATTCTTTGCAAACGTTGTATTTGGACAGTAATGGTTTTAGCGGGACAGTGCCGGCGCAGCTTGGTGCGCTTCGTAATCTGCAAACGTTGGGGCTGTCCTACAATCGCTTCACCTCTCTGCCCCGCATGAGTGCTATTCTTTCGGCACTGGCGGTGCAGGGCAATAATCTTCAATTCGGGGATTTACTGACGAATGCTGCTGTTACGGATTTTACCTACGTTCCCCAAGACAGCCTCGGCGCAGTGCGAGATACTGGTGTCGTTATCGGTAATCCGATGCTTCTGGCTATTGCTGTATCGGGACGTGATAATCAATACGAATGGCTGAAGAATGGTGTGCGAGTTAGTGCTACGTCGGGGACGATTGGCTATCGGGTTGAGCAGTTCATGCCGCAAGATACCGGTTCTTACGTCTGTGCGATTACCAATCGCTTCGTAGATAAACTTACGCTCTATTCTCGTCCGATTCGTGTCCATGCGGTGGAGCCTCGCCCGCCAAGCCAAGCGCCCGACCTTGTGTTTCCCCAAAACGGTGCGAATTTCATTGCGTTCAATCCCACGATGCAATGGACGCGCGTGGACAATGCGATTCTCTACGAAGTGCAGGTCTCGCAGCTCCGCGATTTCTCGCTTCTTGCCACCACCGCATCGGTGCGCTCTGCCGATACGACGTTGACGACCATCAATGCACGTCTGGAGGGCTTACAGCCGCTTACGCTGTATTATTGGCGTGTCAGGGCGTTAAACGGTGTGAACATTGCCAGTGCGTGGTCGGTCTTAAACAGTTTTGTGACAGCGCCGCCCGGCAGTGCTGTTGCCGTCAGTTCGGTCAATTTTGGCAATGTGGTCTTAGGTGAATCCGTTTCGGATTTTGCCTTTTTGACGAATCTTACCGACCAAGACCTCACGATTCAGGATGTGGATGGTAACGATAATGAATTTAGCTTTAGAATTCCGCTCGATGTGCGCGGCTTGCGCTTGCGAGCAGGGCAGACATTTTCCATTCGCGGTATTACCTTTGCGCCTCGCAGTCCCGGCACGAAGTCGGCTGCCGTGACAGTAAAGTATATTCTCCCCACCGGCGACACCAGTAGCGTTCGTTTGGAAAATGTGCTCGTGGGGCGTGGAACGCCCATTAAAGCAGAAGACGTGAACTTCGATACTATTCGTGTCGGTAAGACTGCCCAAACCATTGCCTATGTCGGCAATCGTGGCGGCGTTTCGACGCGAGTGATTATCACGGGTGCAAAGATTATCGGTAATGCCAATGGTTTTGCCGTTGATAGCATTCGTAGCCCTTTGTACATCAACTCAGGGGCATCCTCGTCAGTGATTGTGACCTGTACTCCTATGAATGAAGGCAGTATTACGGCAACCCTCCAGTATTTCGCTCGATTCATACAGACCACCTCGCAAGGCGAAACGGTCTATTTCGATACGCTCACCGCGCGAGTGAAAGCATTTGCACGAAATGAGCGGAGTGGCAGGGATATTGGTATTACCGTTGGCGTTCGCCCCGCGCGTGGGCAAGAATCACTGCCGCCCGGCACGTCGTTGACGATGGAGTTGTATATTGCCAACGTGACCGGGAGCAATATCAGCCTTGATAATCTTGTGCAAAATCTTCCGCTTTCCTACAGCACCATTATTCGCTTTCACAGGCAAGTGCTGGCACTGGGAGCAATTGCTCCGCCGCTTCAAGCACTTTCCAATGCAGATCCGTCGAATAGCCTTCAGCGTGTGAGCGTCACATTCGCTACCATTAATGTTCGTGATATTACGGCACTTCTGCGCGATAGTGTCATAGTGCGTTTTCCATGCAGAGCAGTGGCGGGTGAGACGACCCAAACAGCCGTTGAACTGGAATACTTCCGTTTTGGTGTTGATTCCCTGCCCACAACGGTTGTTCCCACGCCATTTAAGGGCGAACGCTTGATATTTGTAGAAGAATTGCGTGCCGGAAGTTTTGCGGCGAAGGTCTCGCGGGCAGGCGGAACACGGCTCATAGCGCGAGCTACTACGAGTGCTACTCTGAGCGCGATGCAGCCGAATCCGGTGCCGGATGTGGGGCAAATCACCTATTCCATTCAAGAGCAAACATTCGCCCAGTTGGTGCTTGTGGATGTTTTCGGAAGAGTGATGAAGATTATTGCCGACAGCGACCATGCGAAAGGCGAATACGTTGCTTCTGTGCCGGTCAACGACCTTCCGACGGGGACGTACTTTGTCATTTTGCGTACTCCGGCGGCGATTTTGACCGAGCGTGTGCAAGTACGACGATAAGACGATTTCATGCTGTTTTTGTGCGCAGTTTTTGCTCACAAAATGTTGTGAAAAATAGTTGCAAATCAAATAAAACCACTCTGCGGAGATAGCTCCCGCACGAGTGGTTTTTTTATGGTGATGAATTTGCAACTCGCCCCTCCCAGTTGTCATTTCACCCCAAAACCGTTGGGCTTATCTATGGAATATCGTATCTTGCTGCGATATCTTTGCAATTAACATCCTCTCTACAAACTTTTGCTCTCTTTTGCTTTGAAGGTTCTTTTATGAAAACGATTCTTACCTTTCTGACCTGCATTCTTTTTCTTATACCATCATTGTCGAAAGCTCTCGTTTATACATGGACAGGCGGTGGTGCTGCCGGTGATTGGAGTAGTTCCACAAACTGGTCGCCGTTTGTGCCGGGCGGACCCGCACTTGGCGATGATGTTATCTTTCCCGCCGGAACAAATGTTACATTCACAACTGGTGTCGGTGCCCGTCAAATTTTTACACTAACGGTGAACGGTAATGCGTTTGTTGAGTTTGCAACTGGGTCTGCTACGCTCACCATCAATTCCGGAGTATGTTCTGTCAATGGTACATCGCTCCTAGTTATGCGTGGTGGCAATACACTCAACTTGGCAACTGGAGCTGGTTTAACGGTGAACAGTAATTTGCAAATTAATGGTGGTACAGTATCACTTAATGGAACGGCGGTGCTGAATATTGCTGTTGGCGCTACGACGAGTATAGCTACCAACGCTGGTAGTACCTTAACTCTCAATGGCACAAGCACAGTGAATATTGATGGTTTGTTGTCACTCATTGGCGGCGTTAATAGCCTTTTGGATATTAGCGGCGGATGCACCGTCAATATCAATAATACTGGAACGCTCAATAATACTGCGGGTGCTGCAGGTTCTGTCTATCTCAATTCGGCTGCAATAATGCAAATTGTTGATAATGGAACATATCTTGGTTTTTCTCCCACCTACAACACCAATTCTGCTTTACGCTACACCGGCACCAGAGCCGCATATACGATTGGTACAGAATGGACAACACCACTAATGAACGGCATTGTGGCGATGAATCGCGCTGCTGCCGACGTTATTTCGCTTCCTGCCAATCGAACCAGTGGTAGTAATGTTACCGTCCAAACAGGTATATTTGACACAGGTGCATTTGCTCTTACACTTTCGGCAGGTACTGCTACCTTTGATCTCCAAGCGGGTGCTACGTTGCGTACTACTCGCAACGACGGCTTTAATGGAACAAGTCAAGCAACAGGGGCAATACAAACCGCGGTCGGTGGAACAGCAACCTACGCCGCGACAGCAAACTATATTTTGGATGTTGTCGGTGGTTCTCAACTGAATCTTGGCGTACAAACAGGCAAGCAAGCCATTACTCAGGCGAATAATTTTACCGTTATCATCAATGGTGGCGCTGTTACGGCGCAATTAAACAGCCCGCTTACGCTTTCCGGTGCGCTGAATGTGTCGGGAACAGGGCAACTCAATATTATAGCGGGCGGAAGTTTGACGCTAAATGGTGCCGGTAGCCAAGTATCAAGCGCCTTTGGTATAGCGGTCAACAATTCTACATTTGTCAACAACGGCGGATTAACAATAGCAAGCGGATCTTCATTTATTATTGCTCATAATTTGGCAGCAATATCAGGAGTGCCTATCACCTACAATGTCGGTTCAGTGCTGCGGTATTCTATCGCTAGTAATAGAATTTCTACCGCTACGGAATTTCCCGCTACAATGAATGGTGGTGTGACCTTGACCAATGGCGCAGCAGGAAATACCGTAACGCTCAATGGTAATAAAACCATCAATGGCGCATTAAATGCAAACACCGGTACACTTAGTACAGGAGCCGGAAACTCGCTCACGCTTGGCTTTGCGGGCGTAAATACTATCGCTGCATCTGGTATTGTGAATATTGGCAGTCCCACGGTTGGAAATAGTTTCCTGACACTGCAAACAGGTGTAACGCTGAATAATAATGGTCAAATTAATGTTTTCAATGGTTCGGTGGGAGTAAGTAATGTTTTAGAGTTGCAAGGAACAAGTGCAATCGGAACGAATAACGTTATCTACTCACCGACTGATACAAAGTTGTTATACACCGGTACTGTCAGCGCTACAGCCGGAGCGGAGTTTCCTTCTCTGAATGGTCCGGCCAATCTTACGCTCAATAGTCCCGGGAGCGTGCTGACACTTCCCGCTGCTAAAAGTTTGCCGGTAGCAGGTAATTTGGCTCTTTCAAATGGCATCCTTGATGCAAGTGCAGGCGGATTTACCGTGAATAATCCCTCCACCGGTGCAATATCGCATACTGTCAATACTACATGGGTTGTTGGGGCATTGACGCGGGCGGTGAATGCGGGGACGAATGCGTACAGCTTTCCGGTTGGAAGTAGTACAATAGAGTATTTAGGGACGGCTCTCAATGAAACGGCTGCCGGAGCAGGAATGATAACAGTGACACCAAGCGCAAGCGCAGGTGGAAAGACCGCTTCAGGCGCATTGCTTACGCCATTTGCTTCGCAAGCGGTATTCATCGCTCCAAGCGTTAATTTGACCGCTGTGGATTTGACTATGTATCGCTTCACCTCGTCTTTCAATCTCACCGCGTCCTTGATTGCTGAAGCCACTGCCATCGGCGGTACATATACGGCGCTGCCTCTTAACTCAGTAGCCACTAACAGCATCCAAACCGCCGCCGCTGCTACAACGATACCATCAGCTACCCCAAAATATTACGCCTTTGCTTCAATACCTACTACCTATTTCTACCACGCGCCGCTTGGTTTCCCACCTACAAATCCGAATGGGTGGACTTCGATCGTCGGGGGCTTAGGTGTTCCTGCTCCGGGTTTCAATAGTGGTTTTACATTTGTGATTCCGAGCGGGCAAACGGCGACCTATACCCTTGGAGCAACATACACCGTACCTGCCGGTGTTACTATACAAGTAAATAATGGCGGTACACTGGAAATTGATGGTGATTTCAATTTTAACAATGCCACAGGAACTGTGACCTACATGGGAGCAACGGCAACACTTTCATACATCAATGGCAGTGGTGCAGGCGGAACGGGTCTGGAATTTCCGAATGTTATGCCGGGAAGAGTGCTCATAAATCGTATTCCCGGAACAACCTTCTTCCTAAATCAAGGCAAAACCGTTGCTGGTAGTACAACCTTTACTGGTGGTGATGTTTGGGCAAATGGTTTTACTCATATCTTTAATGGAGCATTTACTGTTAATGGAGGAAGGTATATTGATAATGGTACAACGACGTTAGCCGGAGCTGCCACAATGACATCCGGAAGAATATTCCTTAGTGGCAGCGCATATCCGCTTATTGTCAATGGCTCTCTGGCAATTTCCGGCGGTACGCTGGAATTGAACGGTGTTGTTTCTCCCCAAATTGACCCTGCCAGCACAGGTGCGGTAACGTTTACGGGCGGCGTGTTGCAGTTTTCGAGCAGTTGGTCGGGGGGAGTAGTGAATACGAAAACGCTTCCCATTGCCATGCCCGCAGATGTTGAGATTCTGAGCGGAACTCCTCAAATCGCAGCAAATACGACGCTTTCGGGGAATCTTACCATTACTTCGGGGTCACTCACGGTTAATGGTGGTAGTAATCTTACTCTTGCCGGTGCAGGAGCTATAACAACAACTGGCGCACCAAACCGCATTGATGCAAGTGCTGTTAATGCGACTATAACAATACAGCGTCCCAATGTAGATGCAACTTGGTTTACAAGCAACGGGACATATAATCTGACTATCAACGCAACCTCGACATTGACGAATCCTTTGAGCGTGGCCAATATTCTTACCCTTACCAACGGTATTTTTACAACATCGAATCCGACAAATACGCTGACGATAATGAATTCCTCGAATACAGCAGTTGTTGGTGGTTCTACAATGGCTTTTATTAATGGTCCGCTCCAATGGTATTTGCCCGTGGCATATTCCGGTGGGGCAACATGGAATTTTCCTGCTGGTAAAGGAGGGCAGTATACGCCGTTTTCCGTAGTAGCACCCGTTACGCCCGGAGGAGCAAATCCTCTGATAGATGTAGAGGCTTATACCGGCAATCCCGGAGGTACGCCGGGAGTAGGTTTAGGCAGCCTCAGTTCTACGGAATATTGGCGTATGACGGCTGCGAGTAATAATTTGGTTAATTCTCGTTATGCTCTTGGAAGAATCCCTGCCATAGCTGTTGGAAGCCAAATAGCGCAGGTTTCGCCCGGTCCCGGCGGGGTTTATCTTCCTCTTGTACCAACAGTCCCAAGTACTATCACACCCGGGACACCAAATATTATCACCTGTAACCCACCATCGTCTATCGGTTTAGCTTCAGGTTCATCGCTGCACTTTTCTATTGCCGGTCCTGCGCCGAGTATCTTTTACTACGTTTCCGGTAATGCCGACCTTACCACAAGCTGGAATTCACAGATTGGCGGAGGCGGCTCCAGTCCTGCAAATTTTACAACGTCGGGGTTTATTTTCTATGTTCCTTCTGGAGTGAACGCACAGTTTGCAAACTCCACAAACTTTGGAAGTGGAACAACGCTACAAGTTGAATCCGGCGGAATTCTTACAGTTCCTAGTGGTATTAATGTCAATAGTAATGGACTATTCCGTATTAACGCCGGCGGACGCTTGAGGCTCCAAGGAACAGGTAGTGTGAGTGCGCCAAGCGGCGTGCAATATCTCGCACCGACGGCAACGCTGGAGTACAATGCCGCAAGCAATCGGACAGTAAGTGATGTTGAGTTTTCTCCTCAATTTCCTGCCAGTCTTGTGGTTAATAACAGCACAATTCGCTTAAATAATAGCAAAGCGATGGTGGGAAGTTTGAGCATGACAGGTAGCGCCTTGACCTTCGGCGTAGCTGACCGCCTTCGTCTGAGCGGCGCACTGACCTTCACAAGCAGCAATTTTGTGAGTGATTCGACGGATACTCTGATAGTGGATGGTGCGGGCAGTATTGCAGGTAGCATCGGTATTCCTGCGCTTGCACGCTTGACGATGAACCGTGGCGGTTTGCCTCTCACGCTTGCCGGCACAATGCAGATAACGCAGCAGTTGGGCTTATTCGGCGGTAATGTCAGCGTTCCCGGTGGCGCGAGTATCATTCTCCAAAGCAGCGCTGATACGGCGTTAGTAGGCGGTAATGCACTATCCTTTGTCTCGGGAGCGCTTGCGCGTCAACTTCTTCCGAATCTCACCCCGCCAACGACGCTGCCGATATTTTACCCGATAGGGCGCGGAATTACCTATCTTCCGCTGACGCTAACCGAAGCGACGACGGGAACGGTTGCGCCGCAGGTGAGCGCCGAAGCGTTTGCGGTGGGAGCGGGCGGAACTCCTGCGCTTGGAGTGCCGGGTGCGCTCAGTACCAGTGAGTATTGGCGCTTGACAGGTGTGAGCGGAGCATTCACAGGCGCACGGGTTGGTGTGCTGCGTGGCGGCATTACCTCGATGAACACGCTGGCAAGTTCTCTGACGCAAACAGGCTTATACACGAGCGTTGGTGGCACGTTGAGTAATTTATCACAAGGATTATCGCTTTTAAGCGATGGTGTAAGCAATAGCGCCACGCGGTTTTATTCCATCGTCGGCACACTTCAGGGGAGTCCACGCATCACGGGCTTTACACCAAGCGTTGGTGGTGAAGGAACGGTGATGCTGATAACGGGCACCAATTTAACGGGTGTGAATGCGGTTGCTATCGGCGGCGTTGCTGTATCGCGGTTTACGGTTCTTTCTTCGACGACTATCAGTGTTGTCGTTGGAGCGGTGTCAACGGGGCCGGTGCAGGTAGGCAGTCCATTGGGCGGCGCGGCATCGGATTCGAGTTTCACGTTTATTCCCGCGCCGGTTGTCGGTGGAGTGTTTCCTAATCCTGCGGGAGTCGGCACGGTCATTACGATAAGTGGTAGCAATCTTGGCGGTCTGAACAGTTTGCAAATCGGCGGCGTGACGGTTCCGCAGAATGGTATTACAGCAAATCCCGATGGCAGTTTTACTGCGCAGATACCGCTCACAGCAACGACTTCGACGATTATTCTGAGTACGCCCGGCGGAACGGTTATTTCCACCGCCGCTTTGACATTAGTTGCTGCGCCAGTCTTGACCAGTTTTAGTCCCGCAGTTTCCTCAACGGGCGCTGTTGTTACTATACTAGGACAAAACTTCATGCCGGGAACAACGGTGCGCTTTGGTAATGTCTTTGCGCAGGCAGTAACGGTCAATAGCAATAGTCGCTTGAGCGTGGTTGTTCCTCCGCAGGTTGCACCGTTGCTTGCGTCTGGCAACGATAAATTCGGTACGTTGACGGCTGCGGTGACGAATATGGTCTATCTGACGGTTCGCACAGGCGCTGGCACGGTGACTTCTGCTACGCAATTTGTGTATAGTCCCTTCCCGAACGGTGGTTCGGGTGGTGGTGTTGACCCGTTGCGTTTGGTGGTAGTGAGCGAGGCACGGTCGAAAATTGTCCCAGTCGGCGGACGTGTGCGCGTGACGGGTGCAAATCTGGAGTTAATCCAAGAACTGACCTTGCGCACAAGCATTAGTAGCACCAAAGCGAGCTATATTCTGTCATCATCGGCAGAGATGACGGTACTTGTGCCAAGCACGGGCTTGCTGCGAAGTACCAATGCCAGCCTGAGTTCGGCACTGGTGACGGTGGATGCACTGGGCGCATTTAATCGGACGGTGGTTGCCGATATGTTTACGGTGGTGGGCGTACCGATAGCGACCAGTGTCTCGCCAAGCGATGCGGCAGCAGGAGAGGAAATTGTGGTTCGTGGCGATAATCTGGATTTGATAAGCAGTGCGAGTATCGGTGGCGCAATCGCCTCGTTCCGCTTGGTCAATGGTCAAGTGTTTGTGCGAGTGCCGTCGGTGGATGTTTTGGGTATTCGTCTTCCGGCATCGGGTGTGCTAAGTTTCACATCATTGGGTGGTATCGTCACGACGGCAGCCATCGTGAACGCGGCATTAGCAAGCGGACAACCGGTGATTCTGAGCTTCAGCCCAACAACGGGTGCTGCCGGAACGATGGTGGTGGTGTCGGGAGTGAACTTTACGCGAGTGACCGATGCACTGGTTGGTGGCGTACCGGTGGGAAGTTTTGTGATTAATTCTTCCACGCAAATGACGATTACTCTTGGAGCGCAAGTAACGTCAAGTTCTCAAGGCGGCATCACGCTGTTGAGTCCCATGGGTGCGACGGTTTCGTTGCAGCCGTTCATCTTTGCCTCGTCGTTGGCAGGAGACACCGAAGCGTTGGAACGAGCATTGCGCTTGGCGGGTCTTACCTTGAGGGATGTTGTCATCGAGCAGACGGATAATCGGGTGACGAGTATTAGTGCGCATGGTCGTCCGTTAAATTTGACGCTGGCACCGTTTATTGGGGCACTTGCTCCACTTTCGGAGCTTCGGAGCTTTGATTTATCGAACACGGGCTTAACGGGCGGCATACCGCAGAATCTGGTACAGTTCAAGAAGTTGGAACGTCTGAATTTGAGCGGGAATAGTCTGACGGGTGGACTCGCATCGGAGCTATTTTGTTCGTACAAGAATTTACAGGTATTGGATGTGAGTGGGAACAGGTTGGAAGGCTTGATACCGGTGTGTATCGCCACGCTGGACAAGGTACGGACACTGAACTTATCGCAGAACCGCTTCACGGGCGGTGTACCGAAGGAATTGGGCGGGATGGTGAGTTTGAAGGAATTGATGGTAAACAATAATAAACTCACGGGTAACTTACCTCCAGAGTTTGGTACCCCGGAAGGCGGTACGGTAAAGCGGACGGTACGTGTGCAAAGCGCACCAACGCTGCGTGTGCTGGATGTGAGTGCGAATGAGCTGACGGGCGGTATTCCGGCGGAATGGGGCGGAATGAGTGCGTTGCAGCAGTTGAACGTGAGCAACAATCGTCTTTCGGGCATACTGCCGAGCAGCATCGTGAATTGGGACTCGCTTCAGGTGCTCAATGTTGGGTATAATGGTTTTATGGGTACAATTCCGCCGTTGACGCCAACACTGCTATCCACGCTGAATGTGGAGCATAACAATTTTAGCGGTCGTTTGCCGGAGGTACTGCAGAGTGCTTCGCGTTTGCGGGTATTGAAAGCAGGAAGCAACGGTCTGACGGGTTTGCCGAAGCTGTTACGGATTGATACGCTTCGAGTGGATAGTAATAGAGTGGAGTTTGGGAGTTTGGAGCCGAATCTTGGAATGCGAGTCTCCTTTTTCTACACGCCTCAAGACAGCATCGGCAGTGGCGGTGACACGGTGGTGCGGGTGAGCAGTCGCTTGGTGATACCATCGGGGATAGGTGGAGACAAAACGGTGTACGAATGGCTTCGCAACGGACGAGTGCTAGGGGGCGCGACATCGGCAACGTTGGTGTTGGAAAGTGCGAAGGCATTTCAAAGTGGAGTGTATGTGTGCCGCGCAACGAATAGTTTGTTGCCAGAGTTGACGCTGTTCTCACGTTCGTACAAGCTGGTAGTAACGGGCGCAGACCAGACGTTGGACGCGCCGGAGTTGCTGTTTCCGCCGGTGCAGGCAGAAAATATCGCTGTTCGCCCGCGCTTGAAGTGGAGCGGTGTTGAGGGCGCGGAGCAGTACGAACTCACCATCGGACGGGATGCACAAGTACGGGATGTGGTTCTTCGCCGGACGGTAAATGTACTTGCGGGAAGTAGTGAGCAATCGTACCGTTTGGAGTCGAGCGATGGCGCATTAGAGCGCGGCGGACAGTATTACTGGCGAGTCCGTGCGCTGGCGGTAGGCAGCGAGGGCATACCATCGGAGACGCGAAGTTTTCGTGTGGTTCCGTTGGGTGTGGATGTCGGCTTTAGCACGATAGATGCGGGGCGGGCATTGATAGGTACACAGCGCAGGGGCGATGGTGTGCTGGTGAATGTGGGATTGAGCGCGATAACGCTGGATTCGGCGACGGCGGTAACGAACAGGGAGGTATTTTCGCTGACGAATCAGACGCGGAATGTGGTGATGCAATCGAACGAGGAAGTTCCGATAAATGTGAGTTTCACGCCGAGTGAAGCGGGCGAAGCGTTAGCAAGTGTGCAGGTGTGGTACAAGGACGGGCAGCAGGCGCAGAGGCAGGTACGGTTTGAGAATGCCTTGCGCGGTAGAGGTGGCGCTTTGCGCGTGGACGGGGTCGTCTTTCCGGCGGTGCGTTTACGTCGAACGGCTTTGCAGTGGCTGCGGATGATTAATGTGAGTCGTGACACGGTTGCGCTCACGGGGCTTCGTCTCTTGCCCACCAATAGTTCGGAAGCATCGCGCGAAGATGTGAAGCGCTTTACTCTTGATGCTTTGAGCGCAATCACGTTGCTGCCCAATGATACGGTGAATGTGACGGTGCGTTGTACCTCGCCGAAAGAAGCAGACTTACGTGCGCAAATACAAGTGCTCTGGAGTACGAAAGGTGGCGCTGACTCTGCATCGGTATCCGTCCAAGCGCAAGTTCGTGCGGTGAACCCGAATAATCCATTTGTGACGATTGGCGTGAAGCCGCGTCAGGATAGTGTACCGCCCGGAAGCCGCGTGCTGCTGGATGTGTATATCCAAGAGGGTAATATGGATTCGCTTTACAAAGCAGCGCAGCCGGATATTCGTGCGCAGGTGAGTTTTGACCCGCAGGTATTGGCATTGGTCAGTGGCGGTCGTCAGTTGCGGAGCAGTGGCAGTACCAGAGCGGTGGTCGAAGTGCAGACGCGCTGGGAGAGCCGATCAATAATACTAGCAACGATAGAATGTCGGGCTGTCGCTGGCGAGCGAGTGAATACTCGTGCGATGGTAATAGGTGCGCAGTGGGGTAAACCTGCGTTGGAGATTTTACCATTTGAAAAGGCGGTAATAGTGGAAGAGCCGGAGAAACCCGACACGGCGGTTAAGTTCACGACCCTTGTGTCGAGAGCAGGAGGGGCGAGGCTGATAGGAGCCGCAAAGAGCGGTACTATTGCGGTCATCCCGAATCCGGCGAGTGGCGATGTAAAAATTGGCTATACGCTTGCAGAGGCGGGCGACGTAGAAATAATGCTTCTCACCGCAAGTGGTGAAGTCGTACAGACGCTTGCGAAGGAATGGCGTGAAGCGGGAGATTATCTTCTCCACGCCGACGTACGAAATGTACCTAGTGGTGCGTTTAGAGTTGTTGTCCGCACACGTAGCAGCAGCATCGGTGAACATTTGAATATTATTCGCTAGTGGTTTAAGTATTTTTCGACGGATGCTTCTCCCGGAGACCGCATCCCACAGGCATTCAAGTCAAGTGCCGCTTATCGCATAGATGGGCGGCGCTTCGTTGCGTTTTTTACCA
>JANYDO010000073.1 GCA_025363605.1 Candidatus Kapaibacterium sp. | reverse complement strand
AAGACCGTGTGTTCGGCAGGAGCGATATTTTCCAAAGAACAGATTATCAACATCGTAGGACACATCGAATCTCTTGTCTCTAAAAATATAAATCAATCACCCGAAAGGGAATAAGAAGCATTAGACCAAACGCAATGCTCCTGCCAAAAGGAGTTGCTGGATTTGATTCAGTGCTGCTTTATTGATTTGTTCGCGTTCTTCTGGTGCGTGGTCTATATGCTCGGCAATAACGGCAAGGCTATTTTCAACGCTTTGCGGAGTGGCAAAAATACTCATGGTGATAGCACCGAACGGCGAAAGCTGCTGTTCGCCAATGCCGAGAGGATGCGCATAGAGCAAAAGCGATATGTCGTTAATATCCAAAAGCCGAGCGTATTTGTCAATATGAACGTGCTTGCGTAGAAAGTCTGCCGCTCCGATTGCTTCTTGAGCGCGTTTCAGTTCCATTTGCGAACGAATGAAAAGGTACGCCGCACTTTCCACGCCCATTTCGAGTGCGTATCGTTCCCATTCGATTGCAAAGGCTGATGTGATGGCTTTGCTATTGTCACCATTGGCAAGCGTAGGCAAAAGTTCTTCTACAAAAGCAACAAAGCTCGGCAGTTCCTTCATGCGATTGCTGTCCGATTGCCGGAAGTATGCGTCAAGAGTTTCTGTGGACAAGGCAGCAAGTGTGCGCGGAAACATTTTTTCGAGAACCGTGCGGTGCAGGTGTGCTTTGGATGCACCGAGAGTAGTGTACGCTTTCTGTTCTCCTGCTTTGGGAGCATTTTTTGTAAGCGGTGGCGCTTCCACCGAAGGCGTGTTCACAGGGTCGAGCAGACGTAAGAAAAAATACCCCACGCCCGCAGCACCCATGTACAAACTACGGTCTTCCATGCCGGGCGCAGCCAAGCCGAAGCCCGAACGGTACGAACCTTGTACGGCGTGCTGTTCCAATGCCATTTCGGCAACGGTTTCGCAGTATGCTAAATATCTTTCGTCCTTCCAAACGCGGTATGCCTCAATAAACACATCGGCATTGCCGCCACCGCCGTGACAAAGGGAAAAATTACCCTCAATATTTTTAGAGGCGACATTGGTTTTATACGTCATGGCAAGACCATTCTCAGCTTCAGTGCGATAGTGCGGATTGCCGAGGAGTTCGGTAGCACGCACTCGTGCCAGCCCGATTCCGGCTGCGCCGTGACACCAAGCGTTCATGTAGCCGCCATCCGTGAAAAAGTCCATGTTGCCGTTTTGATAATTCTCTTCGTGTTCTTGTTGGTCTTGGTCGCGGTAGATGCCTTTGCGGAAGTCTGCCCAGTTGCCGACGGCGGGATTGAAGTATTGGTCTTCGTAGAAGTATGCTTGTTCGGCAATATAGTTCAGTGCATCATTGCCTAAATATCGCGCTGCTTCGGCAAAAACAAAACCAATACCTGATGCACCGTGCGAAAACCCACACAGCCCGCGAATCTGGCGGTGCGTTCTGTCCCAATACAATCCCTGATGCCCCGAATGTGCTTTCCGAAGAAGATGCTCAGCGTAGGCGTTGGCACAGTCCAAGAGCCATTCTTCGCCGCTTGCTTCGTGCAGGAGCAGCAATCCCAGAAGCGTTCCCGAAGTGCCGTTGATAAAATCGTCGGCGGAGCTTGGCGTGAGAAATTCTTTGCAGTTTTTGACAAGTTCGAGTGCAGCATCCAAATATGACCGCTTTCCTGTGCGTTCAAAAAATCGCAACGCTGCAAAGGAAACACTCATGCGTCCGGTGATGAGAGCGTAGTAGGGGTTGGGCGTGGTGCGGCAGTGTTCGAGTGTGCTTGTGATTGCTTTTTCGGCAGCATCGGTAAAGCGTTGTTCTCCTGTGTAGCGTCCAAGTTCGAGCAAATAGAGCGCTATGCCCGCAGAGCCGGAATAGAGGCTTTCGCTGCGTGCCCACGAATAATTGCTGTCGGCATCGGAAGTGAGGGTTTCCCAAGGAAGTTGTTCTGTCCAGTCGGCATCGCGGAGGAGTTGGTCGCCAAGGCGGCGAATTTCTTTTTCAAGTCGGTCGCGGAGTTCAGTATTCATAGACAATCATCAAGGAAGAAAAAAAAATATCCTGCTCCATGAAGAGGAGGGATAAGAATGGGAAAAAGTTACATTGAGACAGTAGGGGAATTATCACACAACCAAGAAGGCATGATTATAACTGCACGAAAAAATAGGAAAAGCACGGGAGGTGAGCAAAAAGTATTTTGTGTGGGTGGCGGGAGGGAGGGAAATGAAAAAGCCCGCTTTGGTTGGGAGCAGGCTTGTTTTTTGCGTATCTATTTGCGTTGCGAAGATTTTGCGGGAGTGCTGTTTTGTTTGAGGAGTGTTTGGAGCACTTCCACACTTTAATCCAGAACTAGTGAACTTATACTTTCTTGATGAAGAATTGAAGTGAACAATTTCACTCAATCGCATCCAAACTCCGCATAATCAAATACATCAAGTATCTTTCATCACGATTCATAATTCCTAGTCGGTATGACATACAGCTTCTACAAAGGACGAATAGAGAATATCTTCTCCATATTCAAGCATTATATTTATCCACACCGTGTTGGTAAGGCTCATTGTGCCACCTTGTACAGTTTTATTTGCACTTGGTTTTGTAATCGTTACAAAGCTGGAGACGTTCAATTCTACCAACTCCATTTTTTTCTTTTGCTCAGTCATATCAAAAACTCCAAAAAGAATGAAAGTAAAAAATAATTGAAAACTTATGGTACAAAACTACAAAACTCACCCCCACAAAACAATAGGCAGGGAGTGAGTGTAGGCAAAAACGGAGTGAGCGTAGGCAAAAGTGGAGTGAACGTAGGCAAAAACGGAGTGAACGCTTTCACTTAAATCGCATCCAAACTGCGCATAATCAAAAATCCCAGATACCCTTCGTCCCGATTCAAAATGCCCAAGCGGTTGTTCGTCATATGCACGTACGAGCCGAGAATGCTTTTGCCAAAGAGATTGTTTTGCACTTCGGGCGATGTGCTTTGCATGGGGTCGGTGATTTCTCCGCGCTCTTTTGCGGCATGGAAATCGCGGGCGGTGGCTTGGACGGCACGAATCCAATCGTTCAGCCATTCTTGTTCAAATTCTACGCCTTCGTGCAGTGCTTCCCAAACGGTTTTGTGGAAAGGCAGGAGCATTTGTTTTTGCCGCTCGAATTGCTCCTCGAATGCTTTCAGCACGGCTTCTTGCGCTTCTTTGCGTTGTTCCGGTGTAAGGTCGGTGCGGTGTCCGCCGTAAGCGCTCGGCAGCCAGCCGTAAAAAATGGAGCGGTAAAATTCTTGTGCTTCTTTGAGCGTCATGCCCATTGCGTAGGCGAAACTGAGGTGCATTTGTATCGCAGCACCCAGCGCTCGCTCGTAGGTGTATGCGTTACTCTCCTGCATAATGCGCAGGATAGTTGCGCTCGAATCCTGAAAATGTCGCTCAGCAATGAGGATTCCCACCTCGCCGCCGTAGCGCTCGGTTTCGGGTTCGTAGTCTATCCATTGCACGGAATTATTCGGATA
>JANYDO010000044.1 GCA_025363605.1 Candidatus Kapaibacterium sp. | reverse complement strand
GGACTGGGTTTGAGTATTGTCAAAAAAATGGTCGAAGCTATGAATGGGCGTGTCTGGTGCGAATCGGAGCTTGGCAAAGGCGCGACGTTTATTGTGGAGTTGCCGTCGGTCTCGATATAAATTTTTAGCAGCGTTATTCATTCACTTTTGTTCAATGTATGAATCCAATATCACCTTTGCATATTATCGTCGCCGATGACCATGAGATAGCTCGCTTTGCATTGGTGCAATGGCTACGCGACGAGCAGGAGCGCAGTGCTGCTACCATTGCTGAGGTCGTTGCTGTCGCCTCATGCCGGAAAGCGTTGGAAACGATTCGCGTTTCGCTTGGCAAGGATAATGCGATTGATATGCTCATTATTGATTTAGACCTGCCCGATATGACGGGTTTGGAAGCTATCAAAATACTTCGCGCCGAAGGTTGGCAAAAGCCGATATTGGTGATTTCCGGCTCGTACATTGGTACTGCTAAAGACGCATTAGCGGCTGGCGCAAACGGCTTTCTCTCCAAGCAAGAACATCAAGATATTTTTCTGGAAGGGTTTCGCTTTATCGTGCAGAATCCTCATTCTCAATGGGTTAGTCCGCAAGCCCACCGCCAACTCATGCACTCCGAAGCAGTCCTGAAAAAAGCCAACCTCACCCCCGCCGAAGAGAACATTCTGCGCCATATCAAACTTGCCAACAAAGAAATCGCTGAAAAACTGGGGATTACCGAAAGCACCGTTAAAAAGCATTTATGGAGCATCTTCCAAAAGCTCGGTATTGCCTCGCGGTATGATGCTATCACCTTTGCCGTAGAAGCGGGGTTGATTCTTTCGCGGTAAAAAAATAGGTATAGTCCACCTTCGGAGGTGGACTATACCCTGATGAATGGAGTTTTGAAACTTATCGCACGACGCTGATTTTCTGCACCGCTACCACACTTCCCACCTGCAAACGGCACAAATACACGCCTGTCGTTAGGGATTCTGCTGAGAGCGGTAGCACATAGCTGCCTTGTGCGAGCATTTCATCCGTGATAGTCCTGCATTCTTGCCCAAGAGCCGTGAAGAGCTTGAGCGTTACACGATTGGAGGACTGTGGGACGACAAATCGCACCAAAGCTGCTCCCGAAGAAGGGTTCGGCGTGATGGACAGGCCGAGTACTGAGCCGTTCGTGTTATCGTCGCTGACACCGGTGGCGACATCCAGATTCGCCCAAAACGGACGATTGACCGTCGAATCAAGCGTGACTGCCTGCAACTGCGCCGCAGCACCGGTTCGTGCAAAGTTGTACAAGAGCAGATTGCGCGAGTTTGTAGGGCTGACGAGGGCTAATTGCGAATCATCAGGCGAAAACGTTGCTTGGTCGGCATCCGTTATTTTGCGCCCACCAACGGTAAAGTCGGGGATGTGGAGGAATCCTACATCCGTGTTTTTGTCAAAATTAGCAACATACATATCGGTCGAATTGCCGGTCGTTTCGCTAAAAGCGACGGTGTTCGGATTGTTGCTGCTGAAAGTCGGGTAACCCAAGTTATAGTCGGGTTGCGGCGGGAACAAATCACTGACCTGAGGAGCTGACGGCGTTTGGAGACTTGCGAAGTACAACGCCCAAAACTGCACGGAATCTTTGCCAACGTGGAGTGATGACATTGCATCTAGTACAAGCTCAGGATGTTTGCTGTCCGGCGACCACGCAATCGCATCGGGGAATCGAATGCCGGACACTTGTTTGCCTTCGGTTTTGCGTCCTGCTGCTGCCAATCGTTCCAAAGGAATGCGCTGCACGGATGACGCTGTACCTGGGCCGGTGATAGGCGCAATATAAATAGCGGCATCATTGGTATACTGCGAAGTCATCGCAACGGTAAGTTCATCGGGAGAAATAGCGGCACTGAGAATATCTCCGGCTTGGCGAATTTGCAGATTTGGGAAAATTGTTACGCGCCCAGCCTGAAGGTCGAGAAATGCCAAACGACCTTGCGTATTAACAAAGTACAGTCTGTTTGTGTTTCCGATGCGCGGTGCAGAAAAGCGGCTGCGTCCCCCTTGCGTCCGCACGACGACATCATTGCCCGTGAAATATGTCGCACGGCGCGAGGCAGGGTCATACAAGCCGATACGACCACTTTGGGTGGAAAAGGCAATACTGGAGCGGACAGCCTGCGTTTGTGGCTGTTCTTTGCCCGCGAATACCAGCCGTGCGGTGGTTTCTGTGCCTGTTGTGAGCGTAATGCCTACGCGGTCAAAAGCCGCATTGACATCGGCAATAAGCTGTGTACTGTTCGGAAATAAGTCTTGGGTGGACTGCACAATCGCGCGGCGGAACGAACCAAACCGCGTGTCTTGGGTGATATAGTTCACCAACGCACGGCTCCAAATCTGGGAAGTCGTGTCTCTGCCGTGGACGCTCACTACAAACCATGCGGCTCTGTCCACGATAGGACCGTTGTAGTGCGGGAATTGCCGTCCGGCGACGCGCGGGTCGGTGCGTGCGCGGAAATCGGTCATGGAGCGGGGCAGGTTTTTGTTGCCGTCGCCGCAGGAATCCGGCTCTGCGCTCATATGCCATGCTGCGGCGGAATTGGAGGGCCACAATACCGGAAAGACGAAAAAGGACGAACTATTCACCATCCAGCCCCAAAAATTTGCTAGGTGCTCTTCGATAGCACCGCCTTGGTCGTCGCCGTAATTCAGCCGACCGGGAGTATTGTAGGCATGACCGACTTCATGGCCGACTAAGTGCAGGTCGCGCCAGCCTGCGCCGCCCTCGCCCGGGTCGCCCGGACCGTAGCCTTGCGCAATCAATCCCGGATTCCACCACGCCTGACCTGCTTGCCCGCCACCGATGTTGATAATCGTCTGGATAAATGTGCCTTTGCCATCCCATGACGTGCGGTTAAATTTGGTGCGGAAATACCGCAAGACCGAATCTGTTTCCGCCAGTGCGCTCGTTATTTGCGGTGAAAAGGGCTGACCGCTTGTGGTGGTGCGGAGAGTTAATTCCGCATCCCCAAGTGCATTGCCCAAGACTCCGTTTGCGTCCAAGACAATATGTCCGCCGTTCGGACGGCGCGGCAAGCGGTCTGCGGGCGTATCGCGGAAATTGCTTTCGCTGCTGAGGGGGAAAATTGTGCCATCGGCTGCTTGATAGCCTTGCACAATGCGGTCGCGGTTCAGCAAGTCTTTTCCGGGAACATTAACGAACTGACTTGCCTGCGTTTCTGCGCCTTTGGAGGGCGTACCATCCATGATTCTTGGCGTGCCGATTGGTTGCAGACTATTTTCGCCAACGCTGCTCTTGCGAAGCGGTGTTTGTGGGGCATTCGGGTTCGGAGAAGACTTCTGGCTGGGCTTTGGTGTTACACCATAAGCGCTTTGCAAATAATCATCGTAGCGGTGAAGCTGCAAGCGGTCGAGCGCCTCGCCGGTGG
>JANYDO010000036.1 GCA_025363605.1 Candidatus Kapaibacterium sp. | reverse complement strand
GGACTGGTCAGGACTGGAGGAATCTTGCTATTGAAAAATAACCCGCCAAAGTCCTCTTTATTCTCTGAAGTCCTTAAAGTCCGCGTTCCCTGACGAATAAGCTAAACAGTTACAATTTTATCTCAATTTTCATTTTCAAATAGCTCCACAATAAACGTCGTTCCTTGCTCCGGCTCGGATTCCACGCGGAGTGCTCCGCCGTGCCGTTCCAAAATTTGCTTCGAGATACTCAAGCCCAGCCCTGAATTACCGCCGCCTTTGGTGCTAAAAAACGGCTCGAAAATGTGCGCTTTCACTTCGTCGGTCATGCCTCTGCCGTTATCGCTGATGCGGAGTTCCACTCGTTTTTGCTCGGAAGCGCCTTCTGTGCTGCTTTTGCTCGTGATATTGATAGCCGTTGCGCCTGCTTGCGCCGCGTTCACCAATAAATTTAAGAAAACTTGGTTTAGTTCGCCGATATTCCCCACGATAGGGATATTCGCCGCTACATCCACCGTAAGCGTGATGTCTTTGAATTGATACCGAAATATCTCAATTGTAGAAGTAAGTTCTTCCGCCAGCACACCGGAATACGTGCCGGAACGCTGATGTTTACTGAAGTGCTGCAAATTGGAGACAATATGCCGTATGCGCTCTGCACCCTTCGCCGCTATTTCCAACGTATACCGCACGTCATCGGTCAGTTCGGTGAAGCGGACGGCTTTTTTTGACGATTTGCTGGCTTCATCCAGCAGCGACAGAAAATACTCCGTGAGACGCTGCACCCTATTCCGCGCATCGTAGAGCGCCGCTATTACTGCCGCATTCGGGTTATTGATTTCGTGCATCACGCCTGCGGTCAACATTCCCGTCGTATTCATGCGTTCGCTTTGCACCAGCCGCGCTTGTGTTTCTTTCAAGTCCCGCAGCGCTGCGTCCAGTTCGTTGTTTGCGTCTTGGAGTTGTCCATTGACAAGTTTTTTTTGTTCATTCGCACGATAAAAAAGGAGTGCCAGTACAAGCGCCAAAGCGAGTAGTGATGCGACTCCTATCACAACAATCGTCTGACGCGAAATGACGGATTCTTGCAACGTGTTTTCTTTACGCAAACGTTCGTTTTCCTCGCGCTGGCGCTCCAGTTCGTACATTGCCTGCAACCGCGCAATTTGCTTGGTTTTCTCGACGCTTGTCAGGCTGTCGTGCAGCGCCATATAGCGCACTTGGTATTTGTATGCTTCCGCATAGTCGCCGCAGATGGACATTGCTTGCGCCATCTGCAATGCGGCGGATTCCTTTGCCTTTGGGTTGTCAACGTGCGAGGCAAGTTCCCAGCCCTGCACCGCATATTCTTTGGCATGAGTACAATCGCCGCGCTTGATATAGATTTGCACTATCGCCTTGCAAACACCGACATTGTAGGGCGACGGCACCGACGGAAGCGCAAGAATACGTTTATTCCATTCCAGCGCAGCATCGGTGTTGCCAAGCACTTCGTACACATCGGCGAGTGCTTTGTAATTGCCACGCTCTCCGTTCAGGCTTATGTTTTTTTCGTACACCCCTATTCGCACCCCGCGTTGCGCCCACTGAAGCGCCTCGTCGAAGCGCTTCAAAGCACGATTGACATTCGCAAGATTTTTGTGGCTGTTTGCTATTCGGTGCTGCCCTTTTGCGCCGAGTGCCGTCAAAATGGTATACGCCTCCGTGTAGAAATCAAGCGCCTTTTCAGGCTCTTTGTGGTATTCGTACAAATAGCCGACATTATCCAACTGCAAGGCGATCCAGCGTTTATCAGGATGCTTGCGGTGCAGTTCCAGCGAGCGCAGCGCATAATCAAGCGCTTTCTCAATATCGTCCTGCCCGAAATAATCTTCCGAAATAGCATTCAGTGTGCGGGCAGTTTGGAATATATCGCCAATGGCTTCTGAAATGGCGAGTGATTGCAAGTAATACGAGCGCGCTTGCAAATAATCACTCCGCGCCTGATGCGCCAGCCCCAAGTTGTAGAGTGACCTTGCGATGCCATGCTTATCCTCAAGCTGCCGGAAAAGTGCCAGTGCTTGCGTACTTCGTTCAATGGCAACCTGATAACTACCCGAAAGTCGCGCAAGGAAAGCGCCGTTTATCACTGCCGTCGCAATGCCCGAACGGTCTTGCAGTTTCTCCGCAAGCGCAAGCGCCTCGCGTTGGAACGCACCGGATTTTTCTAACGAAACATAAAAATGCTCCACTGTCAGTTCGTTCAAAATCACCACGCGCTGTTTTTCGCCGGAGACCGCCAGCACCGCTTCCAGACTATCTATCACGCTCAGACCGCTTGTCTCGATGCCCTTTGCCTCTTGCGCCAAGCAGCATCCGCCCGTGATTGGGAAGAGTACACCAAGAGCAAGTCCCCATCGCACAAGCAAGCGATAGAGCCACGTTGTCGGTATGGTGGTAATATTGCATATCATACAGTTCACGGCATTGCAATTCTGTGGTAGTTTTCTCAATTCTATTGGCTCGACACCTCACCGCGCCGTCTGCACGTCCATAATACGCTCGCGGCGGTCAGAAATGACCCGCCCGATTTCTTTGACCAACATCGCATCACTTTCGACCAAGCGGTTCACCATCTGCTTATCCAGTAAAACAACACTTATATCGTTGGAAGCAACAACGCTATACGGACTCGGACGACCCGAAAACAACGACGATTCGCCAAAAAACTCCCCGTATTTGAGCGCAAACACTTGGTTAGGTTTGCCGGAACGGTCGTTGGCAGTGGCACGAGCCTCGCCTTGCACAATCACAAAAAGCGAACTCACCATTTCGCCCTCACGCACAATGTACTCGCCCGCAGCGTATTCATGCAGCAATGCGCCTTTGGCAACATATTCGAGTACGTCACCGCCCATCTTGAAAAGCAAAGGCACCGTCGCAAGGTCGTCGCGGTACTGCGTCAAAATGGCATCAGCACTTGGTTGTTCTGCCATTTGGACAATTTTTCGCGTGGGCAGTTCCCAATGCAAATCATAGCGCTTGGCAATATACCACAGGCGGCTTAGAAACTGGTCGCGCGTCTCCAAGGGCGACACGCCCACAGGAGTCCAGAAACGTACCGAATAGCGAATGTTGACATCCGTGTGGTCGCGGACGCGAATAAGCGGTTCGGGGCTATGGCTCACACTCGGCGTACTCAGAAGCGCCGAAAGCATCACTCGCTTGACGTTGTTGGGCGGATGCTGTTTGGAAAATTCCACAAACAGTTCGGAATGTTCGCTACCCGTCAAATGCGTAAGATTCACGACTGCCCGCTTTGCTACGTCGGATTGAGGCAGAATAGCGAGCGAGCGGTCGGGCTGGCGCAAGACCACAGAATTCCACGTAATTTCCGTTACCGTGCCTTCCATTTCGCCAATCATCACTTTGTCGCCCACCACAAACGGGCGACGCACCATCGTTACAAAACCCGAAACAATGCTTCCAAGCGTGTCCTGAAGCGCGAAACCGATGATAATCGAACCAACGCCCAGCGTTGTAATCACGCCACCCAAGTTCACCTCCCACACAACCGCCAGCACCACGCCCGTACCAATCAAGATGACAATGAAACGAAAAAAATCCAGAAGCACTTTCGAGGGTTGCTGCTGCGTTGTGCTTCTGTCCGAAGGCGTGTCGCGGTTACGGCGCGTTACCAAAAACGTATTCAGCACAAGCAGCGCCATATTCAGGACGCTGACATAGCAAAGCGTTTGCACAACTTTGGAAATCGTGTCCGTACGCGGAATCCCGAAGACATTTTCAACGAGTACCCATGCGGCAATGAGAGGCGCAGTAGAATTTGTGGTGATGCGAATAAGCTGCAATGCCGCTTCATTCCGCACTCGCGCACGAAGTTCGGTCAGCGCCACCACCGTCACGGGAAAAGCG
>JANYDO010000288.1 GCA_025363605.1 Candidatus Kapaibacterium sp. | reverse complement strand
CTCTAACTTCGACGACTCGCTGCAAGAGCCAAGCGTGATGCCGACGAACCTTCCGGCACTGCTTGTGAATGGTGCGGGTGGGATTGCGGTCGGTATGGCGACGAATATCCCCCCGCATAATCTTACCGAAGTCGTGAACGCCTTGCTTGCGCTTATCAAAAAGCCGGAAATGACGATTGAAGAGCTGATGGAGCACATCACCGCGCCGGACTTCCCGACGGGTGGCATTATCTACGGCTATCAAGGTGTGCGCGATGCGTACATGACGGGGCGCGGGCGCGTGATTATGCGAGCGAAGGTCTTTATTGAAAAATCAAAAACAGGGCGTGAAAGTATCGTTTTGACCGAGGTTCCTTTTCAACTGAATAAAGCAAGTTTGATTGAGAAAATCGCCGACCTTGTGCGCGATAAAAAGCTGGAAGATATTGCCGATGTACGCGATGAATCCGACCGTGACGGTGTGCGCGTGGTCATTGACCTCAAGCGTGATGCCACTTCGGGCGTGGTGCTGAATAATCTCTACAAGCAGACACCGATGCAATCTACCTTCGGTGTAATTATGCTGGCATTGGTGAAAGGTCGCCCAAGAGTACTGACGCTCAAGGAAATGCTGGAGTATTTCTTGGAATTTCGCAATGAAATCATTGTCCGCCGCACACAATTCGACCTCGACGCTGCGGAAAAGCGTGCGCATATCTTGGACGGTTTCCGTATTGCGTTGGACAACATTGAGGCAATTATCAAGACCATACGCGCTGCGCAGGACGCGAACACTGCGAATGCCTCTCTACGAGCTAACTTTGGCTTGTCAGAACTGCAAGCAAAAGCAATTTTGGATATGCGCCTTCAGCGTTTGACGGGTTTGGAACGTCAGAAAATTGAAGATGAGTACAAAGAATTGATGCAGTCTATTGAGCGCTTTCGTAACATTCTGGCAAGCAAGCAATTGCAAATGCAGGAAATCTCGCGCGAACTCAAGGCGCTCCGCGACAAATACGGCGATGCACGACGCACGGAGGTCATTCACGATTCCCGCGAGTTCACGATTGAAGATATGATTGCCAATGAGGACGTGATTGTGACCATCACGCATCAAGGCTATATCAAGCGTACTTCTGTCTCGAACTATCGCCGTCAAGGGCGTGGCGGACGCGGCTCCTCTGGCGCAAGCACCCGCAAGGACGATTTCGTGGAAACCGTCTTCCAAGCCGCTACGCACCATTACTTGATGATGTTCACCGATCGTGGGCGTTGCTTCCGCTTGAAGGTCTATGATTTGCCCGAAGGTAGCCGTGCTGCACGCGGGGTTGCTATTGCCAATGTCATTCAGAAAGATAATGATGAGAAAATTACGGCGTATTTGCCCGTGCGTGAGTTCAACGACAAGCAGTTTATTATGATGACCACCAAGCACGGCACGTGCAAGAAAACACCGCTCAACGAGTTCGAGAATGTTCGTTCCAACGGCATCATTGCTCTTGGCTTGAACGACGACGACCGTCTTGTTTCGGCGCGGCTTACCGACGGTAATTGCGAAATTCTCATCGCTACCAAAAAAGGAATGGCGTGCCGCTTTATCGAAAGTGATGTGCGCCCGATGGGACGCGCAGCCACAGGCGTTCACGGCATACGACTGAACGCAGGCGACGAAGTAGTTTCGATGGCAGCAATTCGCCACTCGGACGCAAACGTGATTGTGGTCGGTACAAAGGGCTACGGCAAACGCAGTCGCCTTGAGGATTTCCGCCGGACTACTCGCGGCGCGAAGGGCGTTATTTCGATGAATATTACCGAAAAAACAGGCGACGTTTCCGCAATTCTTGAGGTAACGGATAACGAAGATATTGTCGTGATGACTGCCCAAGGTGTGGTCATTCGCCAAGCGGCAAAGGATATTCGCGTTATTGGCAGAAACACGCAGGGAGTACGGCTTATCAAGTTGGACGATGATGATGCTATTGCCGACATTGCAATCGTTGTCCACGAAGAAGACGAAGATGCCGAAAACGCAGAAGCCGTCATCACTGATGGCAGCGATGGCGATGGCGCTGAAATTGCCGATGGTGTTGTAAATCTCGACGGTCACACCGCAAACGGTCATGCCGCTAGCAGTGACGAACCTTCGGACGAGCAACAAGAAGACTTGTTCTGATAATCGCTGAAGAAGCAACAACGCATTTGGGAGCCGGATGACACAGGTTCATCCGGCTTTTTTTATGGGGAGATTTCTTCCCCGCAAAGGCAAAATTTCTTGTTGTCCAATTGCGTTGTAAGTCGTAGTTTCGATGATTATGTAGTTACTAAATTTGAATATTACCCGCATCAATCCGTATTGGAAAGGACAATTTTTCTATGGCAATTCGTATCACTTCCGATTGTATCAACTGTGGCGCTTGCGAGCCGGAATGTCCAAACACCGCCATATACGAACCCGCCGTAACGTGGAAACTTGGCGACAAAGAATTTTCCGATTCCACCTCTCCCGGTGGCTTCAAGAGCCAATTTTACTCCGATGAAGTCTATTTCATCGTGCCGGACAAGTGTACCGAATGTGTCGGTTTCCACGACGAACCGCAGTGCGCTGCCGTTTGCCCTGTTGATTGCTGTCTGCCCGACCCTGAAAACGTCGAAACGAGAGAATCACTCTTTGCAAAAGTAGATTTCTTGAATTCTATTGATACAACCAGACTACGAAATTAAGAGCCGCAATTAAACACTGATCATTTCCTTGCGTTTATGGCAAAACAGCAGTCTCATCAGCCTCACAAGCCACAGAAAAGCTCATCGTCAAAGCAGGTGACTTCAAAGAAAATATCGTCTAACTCTGCTCCATTGCATATTCCCTTGTGGGCAATAGCATTGGTGTTCATTGCAACGACCCTCATTTTCTTTCAGGCGCAATTTTTTGGTGCGGCATACTTTTGGGAAGACTTTGCTGATTATGTTTATCCGGCACAGGTCTTTGCTGCGAAGTTTCTTCATGCGGGCGAGTTACCGTTTTGGAATCCGTACACGTTCTCCGGCGCACCGTTTTTGGCAGATGTAGCGGTTGGTTTTTTCTACCCGCCCAATATGCTGCTTGCGCTCTTTGTTCACGATGGAAAACTTTCTGCCTTTGCCGTTGAACTGGTGATTATCGCTCACTTTGCGCTGGCGCAATTTTCGATGTTCTTGCTCATGCGCTCTTTCAAAATTAGTGATGTCGGAGCGCTTATTTCTGCGGTTTCTTACGGCTTTTCGTCCTATTTGGTTTGTCACGCTTTCCATCCAATGATGGTCGAACATTGTGCGTGGTTTCCGCTTGCGTGGATGTATTTCCGGAAGGCACTTGTTTCTGATGAACCCTTCCGGCAGCGACTCCATTCCTCGCTTTTGGCGGGATTGGTGCTTGGCGTAATGATGCTCTCCGGACACCCGCAGACCACGCTTTATCTAGTCTTGTTACTCTTTTTCTATACCGTCTGGGCATTTGTTACCGTCGTTACCGATAAAGAAGGGACAACACCGAATACGCTTCACTACGGTATTCTAGCGGCTTTGCCCGTTGTTATTGGTGCAGGAATTTTTGCCATCCAACTTCTTCATTCGCAGGAATTCGCAGCCTACTCAGAGCGAAATAATTTTAGTCTCGAAAAGGCTTCACTTGGCGCTTTACAGCTTCAACAGCTTTTTACTCTTGTTGTGCCAAAACTCTTCGGATTTGCATTAGGGCAGCAAGCCTCAGAGCCGCTTTCGGTACCGTTCTATCTGGAAAATGGCGGCTTTTACTATTGGGAAACGGCGTTTTATGTGGGTATTCCGGCACTTGTGCTTGGTATTATCGGTTTTGCGGTTTCGCTTCTGAGCCGTGAACGCGAGAATCTGGGCGGCTTGATGCTCTTTGCGTTTATTTTTGCCATACTCTACGCACTCGGCACGAATGGCTTTCTCTTTGAACTGATGTTCAAGTTGCCGCTTTTTGACCGCTTCCGTATTCCCTCACGTATGCTCATATACTGCGTTTTGGGGCTGACGATGATGGCGGGAATTGGGTTCGATGCACTGTGGAAAGAGAGAGAGATAATCATTCGTCCCGTCGTACTTGGTTCTGGCTTACCCATACTTCTTGCACTCGTGCTTGCATTCAAAGCACCGCCGGAAGTGGGAGAACGTTTCACGAATATCATACAGGGATTTGGTTTTACTGCATTGGCGTTTGCTGTTTTATCTTGTGTTGTTGTGTTTCTCTTGCAACGTGGAACGCTGTCCTCGACTATTGGCGGCTTTTGCTTTGTGATTTTATCATTCGCGGATTTGTATATTGTAGGCAGCGCATTTAACCAAAACATGGTCAATCCTGCCGAAACGTACGAGCGCACGAACGCGGCTATCCCGCAACGCATGAGAGCAGACGCAATGCCGACGGACTCGCTGTACCGACTGAGCATTCGCACACGAGGCGCGATGCTCATGTCGCAAAATCAAGGCTTGGTCACGCCTGTCATGCTCTACGAAGGCTATATGCCGATTTTGATTGAACGCCGTTTGCCGCTCGCTCCTACGGGCGAGCAAACGCTGGACTTGCTCAATATTCGCTATGCCGTTGCCGTTGATAGTGTAAGCGGAGAGCCATTTCTTCGTGAACGCCAAAGCGCGTTTCTACGTGCCCGAATGCTTTACGATGCCGTAGAGACTACATCCGATAAATCTGCTGACCTTGCAAAATCCGGCACCGTGAATTTTTCTACACAAGCGCTTATCGAAAAGCCGCTTGCAATGTCGCTTCCAAAGCAAGTGCCGAGTGCCGTGCAGCACCGCGTCCATTGTGCTGAATATAGCGCAAATCGCATTAAATATGACGTAGAGACCGCAGAAAATGGAATTCTTGTCCTGAGCGAAATTTGGTATCCCGCTTGGAAAGCCATTCTGGACGGTCAAGAAACGGAAATATTGCGCACAAATTATAGTCTGCGGGGCATTGCTGTACCGAAAGGAAAGCATACTATTGTCTTGCGTTATGATTCCTCAGCTTTTCGTCTGGGAGCCTGGATCAGCCTTGCGATGCTCCTTTTCGTCGTGACTGGTATCGTTCTTCTTGGTCGTTTGCGTCCCAAGGTCTCGTAAAACAGAAAAACCTTTTTGCTCATGAATCATTTTCTGTCTCTTCACGCACCGCTTATCTTGGCTTCTGCCTCGCCGCGCCGGAAAAAACTTCTGGAGCAGCTTGGCTTCGACTTTCGTGTGGTTGTTTCGGAGTTTGACGAAGAAGCGATCCCAACGCATATTACTCCGACGGACTACGTGCAAACCCTCGCAAAATCAAAAGCACTCCATGTGGCGCACGAACTAAAGGAAAAAGCGATAGTTGTCGGCGCTGACACAACGGTTGTCTTGCATGGCTATATTCTCAATAAGCCGCACGATGCCGCCGATGCTGTGCGGATGCTTTCGATGCTCAGTAATCGAACGCATGAAGTATTTACGGGTATCGCCGTGGTGGAATGTGCCGCCGATGGCTCTATACTGCATACTGTTACCGATGTTAGCCGAACAGAAGTACGATTTCGTCAGCTTTCTACTGAAGAAATACGCGGCTATGTTGCCGGAGGTTCACCGCTCGACAAGGCGGGTAGTTACGGTATTCAGGACGATTTTGGTGCTGTCTTTGTGGAAGGGATTCACGGTTGCTACAACAATGTTGTTGGACTTCCGCTTGCACTTCTGTACAGACGGTTGCAAGAATTTTGTTAAACGTCTCCTAGTGAGGTTTCTGTGCGAATCTTGTCTGCCTTTTGTTTCTTCTTTGCTACGTTTTGTGTGCATCTTGTCTCGCAAACGCTTCCCTTTGTGCAAATTCTGCCAACGCAAGCGACGGTTAATTACCCCATTCAGTTTCGCCTTGTTTCTACAAAACTCTACGCCCGACCCATTGTGGACGTGCGTATTCGTGCCACCTTCACGCACAGACCGAGCGGTCAAAGCCGTACAATAACCGGTTATTGGTCGGGAGATACCCTCTACGATGTGCGTTTTGCGCCTACGCTTGGCGGCGTATGGGAATACCGCATCACGGCAAGCGACAGCAGCAATCGTGGACTGCACGGCATTACGGGAGCATTTGTAGCAACCGTGCAAGCGAGCAATAATCCGCTCATTAAAAATGGTTTTCTCAAGGTTGCTCCCAGTCGCCGCACTCTTGCTCATGCAGACGGTACGCCCATTTTCTGGCTTGGCGATACGGCGTGGGAAATGCTCGTTCGCGGCACAAAAGACGAGATTCTACGACTTCTGGACGACCGTGCCCGTAAGGGTTTTACGGCGCTTCAGACTACACACGCTGTTTTAGTCGAGGACGATAGTCATGATTTTAACGGTACGCCTCTCTATCTCAACAATGACCGAACCCGCTTAAATCCACGCTTCTTCGATGGATTGGATAGTATTATGACGTGGGCTAATGCACGCGGTATCGTGGTGGCACTTGTTCCGCAATGGGCGAATGGCGGCATTGAGGGATATGACAGAGGATGGGTACACAAGGTCATTACCCAAGCAGAAGCTCTCATTGCCGCAGAATATCTCAGCGCACGATATGCGGGTTATCATGCCGTCTGGATAGCGGGTGGCGATGTTCGCTACGACACACCGGAGCGCCGTGCATACTGGGAGCGATTTGCGAACGTGCTTCACGAAGCAGATGGCGGTCAGCATTTGGTGAGTATTCATCCCGAAGGACTTACCGCCTCATACGATTTTTTCAGTAATACGACTTCATGGTTAGATTTTCATATGCTCCAATCCTCTCATCAGCCGTGGACAAACGACCGCACGGCACTGGTGCGGCGTGGTTATGACCGTTCGCCGGCAAAGCCTGTTCTGAACGCCGAGCCGCCTTACGAGGATTTTATTTTGAACTCGTTTTTTAGCGATTTTGAGGCTTCGCTTGTTGGGGGGAAATATCGTGCAAAGCCATATGATGTGCGCTTGGCAGCATATATGAGCATTTTCAATGGCGGCTTAGTGGGCATCACCTACGGCGCAAACGGTATTTTTCAGTGGAATTCCGAAGCAAACCCTAATCCGATACATCAACCGCGTCTGACGGTAGATTCCGCGCTCTCGCTGCCGGGGTCGGCACAAATGGGCATTCTGAAACGATTGCTGACGAATCTCCATTGGGAAGAGATGATTCCGCGCTTGGATTTCGTTACTACTCTCACCGTAGAGGGAAATACAACGCCATTTTACGGGGCGCTGGCTTCAAGTGAGGCAATTATGTGCTACTTCGGTAATGGCTTGCGCTCCGTCACGCTCTCCTGTGGAGCTCTGCGCGGTGATGGTGCTTTTGTCGTGCAGTGGATTTCTCCTGCGACAGGCGAGGCAGTTTCGTCGTCATTAGTGCCATTTTCGCTGAGTCCGATAACGCTTCGTCCGCCTGCTGTAAGTGAAGATTGGCTTGTTACGGTGCGACGAAGCATTTCTTTTTCCGGCTCACCGTCGCCGACGACGAATGTGGACACCACCGCGCTCAAACTCACGCGCCTCCGACCTGACAAAGCGAATGGTGTGGTTGAAATTGCCTTTACTGCGCCGGATGCTGGCGCACTGGACGTACACGTGTACGATGTTCTTGGCAATGCAATTTTGAATCAACGATTGCAAGTGGGACGCGGGGAAGCGTATTTTGTGCTTCCGATTCCGGCTTCGGGGGCGTATTTTTACCGTGCTGCCTTTGAGAGCGAACGCTTTACAAGTCAGATAAGTGGGAAATTTATTCAACGGTAAGCCCTTTATTGCGGTTTTTATTCAACATTATGTCTAACCATTCCGACCATATCACTTGCCATATTCTTTGCTGCTTGGGGTCGTCCTGCCGAAAGAACGGCGCGGATGACGTGCTGCTGGCGCTCAAACATGAACTCAAGGAAGAGGGCTTGCACAAGAACGTGCATATCACCAAGACCCATTGCAACCACGAATGTAAGCACAGTCCGATAGTGATGGTCTATCCTGATGGTGTTTGGTACGAAGGCATGACCCCAAAACTGGCGAAAAAACTGGTGCGCAAGCACATTCGCAAAGGGAAAACGCTCAAAAAGCATATTTTGAAGACCATTCCCTATTGAAATCCCGCTTGAGCTCAAGCCAGCAAGCAATAACAAAGAATTATACACTTTTTCTCAAGCACTCGCCATGAAACTTTGGAGTAAATCAAGCACTCGCACCGATGAAGCAATAGAGCGCTTCACGGTCGGACGCGACCGCGAACTCGACCAAGCGCTTGCTGAATACGACGTAGCCGGTTCGCTGGCGCACGGCGCAATGCTGCACAGCATCAATCTTCTCACTAGCAAGGAATGGGCGGATTTGCAGCGCGAACTGCGCGTTATTGGGCAGGAAATTCGCACCGGAAAATTCCACATTGAGGACGGTATTGAAGATGTTCACTCTGAGGTGGAGCTACTGCTGACGCGGCGCTTGGGCGACACAGGCAAAAAAATCCATAGCGGGCGCTCGCGTAACGACCAAGTGGCGCTGGATTGCAAACTGTTCTTTCGCGAGGAACTGCGCCGCATTGCCCAAAGCACCGAAGCACTTTTCAATCGCCTGATTTCGCTTGCTGGCACGTACAAGAATGCGCTGTTGCCCGGCTACACGCATTTGCAAATCGCTATGCCGTCGTCTTTCGGTCTGTGGTTCAGCGCGTATGCGGAAAGCCTTGCTGATGATATGACAATGCTGCTTGCGGCATACCGCATCACGAACAAAAATCCGCTTGGTTCGGCAGCGGGCTATGGCTCGTCGTTTCCGCTCAATCGCCGCATGACGACGGAGCTTTTGGGCTTCGATGACCTTAATTACAACGTCATCTATGCACAAATGGGGCGCGGCAAGACCGAGCGCATCATCGCTCAGGCGCTTTCGTCGCTTGCTGCAACGCTGGGTAAAATGGCAATGGACATTACGTTTTTTATGAGCCAGAACTTTGGTTTTGTGAGTTTCCCCGACGACCTCACGACCGGTTCCAGTATTATGCCGCACAAAAAAAATCCCGACGTATTCGAGCTTATTCGCGCTCGCTGCAATCGTCTTCTTGCCCTGCCGAATGAAATTACGCTGCTTACCGCTAATCTGCCCTCAGGCTATCACCGAGACGCACAACTGCTCAAAGAGGCAATATTTCCTGCTTTCGAGAGCCTACACGATTGTTTGGAAATTGCTGAGTTTGCCTTGGGACAAATTTCCGTTCGCACCGATATTTTGGATGATGAGCGCGGAAAGGCGCTCTATGCCTATCTTTTCAGCGTTGAAGTGGTCAACGAATATGCTCTTCAGGGAATACCTTTCCGTGATGCTTACAAGCGAGTGGGCGAGGACATAGCCGCAGGGCGCTTTGTACCGTCGCGCGAGGTCAAGCACACCCACGAAGGCAGCATTGGGAATCTTTGTTTGGCAGAAATCGAAATAACGATGCGCCGCACACTTGCCGAATTTCCTTTTGACCGCGTAGAACGTGCGATGAAGCAACTTTTGGGAATTGAATCTGAAAGGGAAGAATAATGCCGGATGGTGAAGAACGGCGACCACACTGCATCGTCATCGGTGGCGGTTTTGCGGGAACGACTGCTGCTGTGCGCCTCACGGAATCCGGCTTTCGCGTAACGCTCATCGAAGCACGGGAGCGGCTTGGCGGGCGCGTACAATCTCTCACTGACGCAACGACGGGCGAGACCATTGACAACGGGCAGCATCTTCTCATGGGTTGCTATGAATCGGCATTGCGGCTCTTGGACACGTTCGGCACGACACATCTTCTTCGCCGCCAGAAGGCGCTCCGCGTCTGGTTTGCAGAACAAAACGAATTACCATTTGCCCTTGATGCTTCGCGCCTACCGGGAAAACTTGGTGTCGCGTTGGGAATGCTCATGCTCAAGGGCTTGTCGTGGCAGGAAAAGATAGCCCTCTTGCGCTTTGCAGTACGATTGCAGTTAAATCTTGTTCGCCCCGACAACAAAACCGCCGCACAACTTTTGCAGGAAGAAGGGCAATCGGAGCGTGTTGTTACGAGGCTTTGGGAGCCGATTATCCTTGCTACGTTGAATGCGCCTGTCGGCACGACCTCTGGAACGCTCTTTGTTGCGGTGATGCGATTAGCATTTTTGGGCGGGCGCAAAGCCTCACAAATGCTTATTGGCGAAACGGGTTTGGATGAAGTGCTTGCGCCTGCCGCGTCATGGTTGGAGCAGCACGGAAGCGAGGTTGTATCGGGCGTGGTGAGAGAAATACTGGTCGAAAACAATATAGCAAGAGGTGTACGCCTTAAAAACGGCGAAGAACTTCGTGCAGACCTTGTCGTGAGTGCTGTTCCCGCCAATGCTTTACTCAAACTTTTGCCGGAGCCTTACCGCACAATGCCTTTTTTCGCTCAATTTACTGAAGCTGTGTATTCGCCGATTGTTTCGGTGTATTTGTGGTTCGACCGTAGTTTCATGGAGCAAGATTTTATCGCACTTCTGGGTACGACGACGCAATGGGTTTTTAATCGTAGAAAACTTTGCCGTACGCCCAAAGATGTTGTAGAGCGCTTTCCGTGCCATCTTTCGCTCACCGTCAGCGCTGCTGGCGATTTGGCAAGTGCTTCAGCGCAAACGATTGTGGAACGCTGCGTGGAAGAACTCCATGCGGTATTTCCCGAATCTCGCTCCGCAACGCTTCTTCATTCCCGGGTTATTCGTGAGCGCCACGCCACGCCGCTTTTCACGCCTGCTAATGAGCATTTACGCCCGAACCCCGAAACACCGCTTCGCGGCTTGTTTTTAGCGGGAGACTGGACAAATACAGGCTTGCCCGCGACGATAGAGGGCGCGGCACGGAGCGGTGAACATGCTGCGGAATGTGCTGCATCGGTGTTTTCATTGCGATAATTTTTGTCAATGGGTAACCTCTTATCTTGCTAATAGAAGCCGTGCCAATGTCGCAGACTTTTCGTATATTAAGTCCCGTTTCAACAGTTTCAATATCTTGTACTAATTTGCACCCGATTATGATGAAGTTATCCGAGCGCGTCCTGTCTGCCAACGAATCCCAAACGCTTGCTATCAATGCAAAAGCAAAAGCCATGAAGGCACAGGGAATTGACGTAGTGAGCCTTTCGACCGGCGAACCCGATTTCCCCACGCCGCAAGTCGTCAAAGATGCCGCTATCAAAGCCATCAATGACAATTTCACGTACTACACCGAAGGCAACGGGATTCCCGAATTGCGCAAAGCGATTGCCGAGAAGTTTATGAAAGAAAATGGTTTGCCTGATGTGAAGCCGGAAAATGTTCTGGTTTCCACTGGCGGCAAGCACTCCATTTTCAACGTCTTACTGGCAATGTGCAATGAAGGCGATGAAGTCTTGATGAACGCGCCCTATTGGGTGAGCTATCCGGCAATGATTCAGATTTGCGGTGCGAAACCGATTATTGTGGAAACGACGCTCGAAAACCGCTTCAAAATGACTCCCGCGCAATTAGAAGCCGCACTCACGCCAAAAACAAAATGTGTAATTTTGAACTCGCCCTCGAATCCGACAGGCACGATGTACACACCGGACGAAATCAAGACGCTCGCAAAGGTATTGGAAAAGCACGAGTGCTTTATTCTCAGCGACGAACTTTACGAAAAAATCTCGTTCGGTAGCGTCCAGCATTTCAGTATTGGTTCTATACCTGAAATCGCTGACCGCGTTATCACGGTTAATGGCGTATCGAAGGCATATTCGATGACCGGCTGGCGTATTGGATACATGACCGGTCCGGCGGCACTGATGAAAGAAGCAGCAAAGGTGCAAGGGCAGTCCACATCCAATCCAAACTCAATCGCACAAAAAGCTGCTCTTGCGGCACTCCTCCACACAGCGGAAGACGTAGAGCGGATGCGCAAAGAATTTGCTCGACGCCGCGAGATGGTCGCAAAACTCTTTTCTGCCATTCCGGGTGTAGATTTTCTCATGCCGGACGGCGCATTTTATATGTTCGTGGATATAAGCAAGGCGCTTCAATCCATGCGTGTCAAGACTTCGTTTGAGTTTTGCCAAGAAGCGCTGGATAAACATCATTTAGCAGTTGTGCCGGGCGAAGCCTTTGGTGCTCCGGGTTGCGTACGTTTTTCGTTTGCTGCTTCCGACGAAACATTGCAAAAAGGTATCGCTCGGTTTGCAGAAGCTATCAAAGCCTTGTCGTAATCTTTTTGGTACTTGCTTTTTTTGAATACTTTATGACACAAGCACACGAACTGACATCCATTGCTGACCTCGACAAGGCACTGTCAGAATCACAAACAGGAACGATGCTTCTTTTTAAGCACAGCGCCACCTGCGATATTAGCTCTGCCGCGTGGGAAGAATTTCTTGATTTCTTGCGTGATAACAAGAATAATCCTGATGCTCCGTCACTTCATTCCTATTTCTTGGTGGTTCAGACCGCACGTCCTGTTTCCGACGAAATCGAAACACGCTTCGGTATTCGCCACGAAAGCCCGCAAGCTATCTTGCTCCACAACGGGCAACCCGTCTGGAACGATTCGCACAGGCGGCTGACCACACAGAAACTTCACGAGATTGTTGCGGAGTATGCCAAGAAGTAGCTCTTTTTGGGCGAATGACTCATTCTTTGGCAAATGAGACTAATTTTACTTTGGCAAGTTACGCTAAACCATAGATACTATCGTCATTTTGGAGGAAATTATCATATAAAAAAACTCCTCAATCTCTGTACCGCTCTCAAAACTGAGATAGCAGAGTACAAAACCTTGTTCCAATGCGGCAATCACAACTGTTTTGAAAAGGCACATCAGTATTTGTGCGGTCTTTTTCTTGCAGAATTGTCCAATATCAGCTCAATGTGCGAGGTGGTCGTGAAAACCAGCTATGACCAAATCCAGCATTTTATTAGTCTCAAACGCTAGTCCAAAACTATGGGCTTTAGCCCAAGACTTTAGTTTCTACAAATGTTCCACAGGTAGCATCCACATTAGATAAAATGTAAGTACAATCTGTTTATATGTATAAAGTTGTTCAGTACCGTACACATATTTAGAAAAAAAGTTCTTTGAAAGTTGAAGACCATACGCACGTGGCGTAGATTTGTAGTGGAATCATCACAAACCATCTACAACCCAGCCACGAGCATATGACCAATACGCAATATAGACAAAAATCGGTTCGGCAAGAACTGAACACGTTGTACCCGACTCCACCGCAAGGCAATCACAGCCGTCGTTTAGACGGCTTGGCAGCATTGATAAACGGGATAGTTGCTTCAAAAAGCTGTCAATTTGCCGCGTGTGCGTCCGAATGCGCCGGCGAAGCCAAAACAGCCAGTCGCACACGCAA
>JANYDO010000543.1 GCA_025363605.1 Candidatus Kapaibacterium sp. | reverse complement strand
ACACGGCACGTTCCGCAGTCCTTACACAAGTACTGCTGCTTGCCGTAGCGATTGCGACCATTGCGCACGATAGTCTCGCTGCCGCACTTGCTACAGCAATGGGTGAGTGTTTCGGTAATCATTCCGATAATTCGATGTATGCTTGAATTCACCACATTGACATTTACACATTGAACCGGAAATACATAATATCCCCATCCTGCGTCACATACTCTTTGCCCTCCACGCGGTAGAGTCCCGCTTCTTTCACAGCAGCTTCCGAACCAAGCCGCATTAAGTCTGCATATTTCATCACTTCCGCACGAATGAAGCCTTTTTCAAAGTCTGTGTGAATCGCCGCAGCTGCTTTCGGCGCTTTTACGTCACGTTCCACCGTCCACGCGCGTACTTCCTTCTTCCCGGCGGTGAAGTACGTGATAAGGTTCAGCAGCGTGTACCCCTCGCGGATAACGCGGTGCAATCCCGGTTCGGTCATGCCCATATCCGCTAAGAATGCTTCGCGGTCTTCGGCTTCCAGTTCGGCAATTTCCGCTTCGATGTTTGCGCAAATCGGCACAACGAGTGAGCCGTCGCGCTTGGCGATTTCGCGCACCGCATCAATGTACTTGTTCCCATTTTTCATGCCTGCTTCGTCGGTGTTGGTAATGAACATCACGGGTTTGTCGGTGATGAGGTATAATTGCGACAGCACGGCGAGATTTTCGTCCGAATGAGGGAAGTTTTTTGCCAATGCCCCGCCGTCCAAATGTGCCCTCAGTGCGGTCAGTACTTCCAATTCCGCTTTTGCTTCTTTGTCCTGAGCACGGGCTTTTTTCTCGACCGCTTGCATCCGTTTCTCGACCGTATCAAGGTCTTTGAGCGCAAGTTCGGTTTCGATAATTTCAATATCGCGGGCAGGATCAACGCCGCCTTGAACGTGAATCACATTATCGTTCTCAAAGCAGCGCACCACGTGAGCAATAGCACTCACCTGACGAATATGCGATAAAAATTGATTTCCCAAGCCTTCGCCCGAAGCCGCACCTTTTACCAAACCCGCAATATCCACGAATTCAATCGTGGTCGGGACGGTGCTATCGGTTTGATACATTGCCGAGAGCTTGTCAAGGCGCTCGTCCGGCACGTTCACAATGCCCACATTCGGGTCAATCGTGCAAAAGGGGTAATTAGATGCTTCCACACCACTTGCCGTAAGCGCGTTGAAGAGAGTTGATTTGCCGACGTTGGGAAGCCCGACGATGCCACAGTTGAAGCCCATAGTTGTAGGGAATTACGAATGAGAAATGAGGAATGACGAATTACGAGTGTGCTTGCTCTTTCGAGTGCTGCGTGTTCAAAGACTGCAAATATACGGCTTTTGTGGGAAATGAACATGATATTGCTCAACTGGGATTGTTTGGAATGCTTGAGATTACGGGGATATGAACAATGTTGCTGGTTTACACTTGATGGAGAAGAGCAGGCAGTAATCCCAGCAGTCGTCACAATCCCAAACAATCCCAGTCACCAAAGATTCGACCGCGATGCGGCATATCCCAGTAGCAATCATCTTCATCCCAAACAATCCCAGACAATTTACTCTTTCAATTACACACAAAAATTGTAACTTATGCGCTGCTTGAAGTCAATCTGCATTATTGCCGTGTTCATTTTCTGAGGTTTCACCCTTTTCCCATGTACCACTATGACGACCAAACCCCGCCTTACCTTCTGGCAAATCTGGAACATGAGTTTCGGATTTCTCGGCATTCAATTTGGTTTTGCGCTTCAGAATGCCAACGTGAGCCGCATCTTTGAGACACTTGGCGCAAACCCCGACGCCATACCGATTCTCTGGATAGCAGCGCCCACGACGGGCTTGCTCGTGCAACCCATTATCGGCTACATGAGCGACCGCACGTGGGGTCGCTTGGGGCGGCGGCGACCGTATTTTCTCGTTGGGGCTATTCTTGCGTCGTTGGCGCTGATTGCGATGCCGAACTCAACGGCGCTGTGGGTAGCGGCGGGCTTGCTGTGGATAATGGATGCTTCCATCAATATCTCAATGGAACCGTTTCGTGCGCTCGTGGGCGATATGCTCCCGCCGGAGCAGCGCACAACGGGCTTTGCGGTGCAGAGCTTTTTCATCGGTACGGGCGCGGTAATTGCTTCGGCACTGCCGTATATGCTCACCAATTGGTTTGGCGTGGCAAACACCGCTCCAAGCGGCTCTATTCCTCAATCTGTGGTATGGTCGTTTTATTTGGGCGCTGTGGCTTTTATTGGCGCAGTCGTTTGGACAGTGCTGAAAACACAGGAATATCCGCCGGAAAACTTAGAAGAATTTGAGAGTGAAAAGCAGAAACAAAGCGGCTTTGCGAGTAGTCTCGCACATGGCGCAAAAGAAATTACTGCTTCTTTTGCGGAAATGCCCCTCACCATGATTCAGCTTGCGGTGGTGCAGTTTTTCTCGTGGTTCGCGCTCTTTTCCATGTGGATTTATACCACCGGAGCCGTCACAAGTCGCATCTATGCCGCGACGGATGCAACGTCATCAGCGTACAACCAAGGTGCAGACTGGGTGGGGGTGTGCTTTGCTGTCTATAATGGTGCGGCGGCAATGTTCGCCTTTATCATTCCGCCTATCGCCGCCAAAACCAGTCGCAAAGCCGTTCATGCGCTGGCGTTGACGTTTGGCGCATTAGGCTTGGCATCGGTCTATGTTGTTTCCAGCCCTCAGATGCTGCTTGTTTCTATGCTGGGTGTGGGCTTTGCGTGGGCAAGCATTTTGTCTATGCCGTATGCTATTCTCGCAGGGTCGCTGCCGCCGGAGCGAATGGGCGTGTACATGGGAATTTTCAACTTTTTCATCGTTATTCCCCAAATCACTGCCGCCGGAATTTTAGGCTATTTCATGCGCACCTTTTTCGGTAATCAAGCGGTCTTTGCCCTTATTCTGGGAGGCGCATCCATGCTTGTTGCGGCAGGAATGACGATGCTTGTAAAAGACGAATAGGAACGTGACGACACGGAATCATTTTTACACCAGTTTTTGTTTGAAACGGATGGACTGCCGACTTGGCTGTGGTGCTTGCTGTATTGCACCTTCGATTTCATCACCTATTCAGGGTATGCCTTTGGGTAAACCTGCGGGTGTGCGATGTTCGCAACTTACTGCTGAGAACACCTGTGCTATCTTCGGGCAGCCCGAGCGCCCTCAGGTTTGTGTGCGTCTTATGCCTTCGCAAGAAATGTGTGGGGCAAGTTCTGCGGAAGCATTCAGAACTCTCATGCTCTGGGAGACAGCGACAGCACCGTAGCTCCGTGAGCACAATTCTTGCAAACGCACATTCAGATTTCTTTGTCACAGAATATTTTCTCAAAAAAAGAGCGTTCCAATCTATTTCAAAAGTCCTCGAAGTATCGTATTTTGTTGCTCTATAATCACCATCTCTCGCATAATCCGACATAGAATTATGGTCAACGTTCTCTTTGTTTGCTTAGGAAATATTTGCCGCTCACCTATGGCGGAAGGGGCATTCCAGCGTCTTGTCGAAGAGCGCGGGCTGCAAGATATAATTAGCTGGGATTCTGCCGGAACATCCGGTTTTCATGCAGGGGAACTTGCCGATCCGCGAATGATGGAGACTGCTCGTGCGCATGGTATCGAACTCACGCATCATTCCCGTAAGCTGGTGATAGAAGATTTTATGCGCTTTCAGTACATTATCTCAATGGACAGCGCAAACCTTGATATTATCTTAGCTTTGCAAAAAAAAGCGATTCAAGCCGACTTGAACGGTAGCCCCAAAGTCCTTATGATGCGCTCCTTCGACCCCGATGCCGGCGATGACGAAGAAGACGTTCCCGACCCCTACTACGGTGGTTTGAACGGTTTTGAGAATGTTTATCAAATGCTGACACGAGCCTGCGAGAACTTTGTAGATTTTCTTGAAAACACTGAACTTAAATCTTCCAAACAATAGCCCAAACAATAGCCCAAACAATACGTTTGTACGGACATTTTTCTATGCCATTCCCACAGTTATTTTCAACGAGGAGAAACCGACGATGGATTCAATATTTATGAAAATTATTCGCCGTGAAATCCCTGCGGCAATTCAATACGAAGACGATGATGTTATTGCCATTAACGATATTAACCCGATAGCGCCTATCCATATTCTCATTATCCCGAAAAAATTCATCCCGACGGTCAATGATATTACCGAAGCCGACGCACCGCTTGTCGGGAAACTCTTTCTTGTGGCAAAGCACCTTGCAGCAGAAAAAGGTGTTGCCGAAGGTGGCTATCGCTTGGTGATGAATGTTGGTAAAGATGGCGGTCAAACCGTTTTTCACCTGCATCTGCACCTGATTGCGGGCAAGAAACTAGGGCACGAAACGACCTAGAAGCAAGGCGTATTGCTCTCTTGATAGCATAGAACATGAAAAAAAATACATTCTGAAAATTCGGCGTTGGTACGACAGGACTTTATCGTATCTTTGCCGTAGGTTAGAATTTCAACGACAGCAATAGCGTACAATGCAAGCATCCGTCATTCTTGAAGGCTTGATTTACTCTTCGGCGGACGCTTGGTTTTATTTTCACTTCTCACTTGATTCCGGGAGGAATTCATCATGTCGCTTTTACAAAAATATAATGTGGAAGAAATTTCGACACTGAACCTTGTTCCACTCTGGGTGTTTTACGCCGTCGCGGGGGCAGATAGCGTGATTGATCAGCGCGAAATTTCAGCATTTAAGGGTATGCTCAAAGAAGCGAGTCGTCTCAAAGATCATTTTTCACGCGAGATTCTGACGGCATTGTATGACCATTTCGACGAGGTTGTGCTCAAATCCAAAAGCGAGCAGCCCATCCCGGGGATTGAAAAAGCAATGGATATTGTTTCGCGCAAATCCTCACCTTCGGAAAGCGAAGAATTTAAGTTAGTCGTGTTTTCTATGGGGTGGTCGGTGGCTGCGGCTTCCGGCGATTTTACCGAAACCGGCGAAGGCTCGAATATTTCGGATGAAGAAATTGAAAATCTGACTCATATCGCTGACGCGCTCAGTCTCAGCATGGCAAAGCTCCGCAAAGTTATTACCTCGAATGACGCTTCCAAAATCTGGAATGTCTTTCTGCAATAGCGCGTCACAGTTCGCGCTACCTTCTGAACAGATTATATCTTCGCTTACTTACTCATCTTATCCACTTATCTCGTAAGGAGAAAACGTCATGATGGATTCGCAAATAACCATGTTTACCGTTGAGGAACTCGGCTCTATCTACATGGTGCCGTTTTGGGTGTTTTACCAAGTTGCCGGTGCAGACAGTGTCTTCGACGAACAGGAGACCGAAGCATTCCAAAGTATGCTCGACACCGCACCCAAACTGCGCGATAACTTTGCCCGTGCTATCTTCAGCAATATGAATGCTTCTTTTATTGACATTCTCCACAAAGCCAAAAACAATCCTAGCCGTGCCTACGAAGGTCTGCGCGAAGCAATGGCTGTGCTGGACAAACTCCCGCCGGATATCACCGCCGAATTTAAGACGCTTGTGTTTGTCATGGGCTGGTCAGTAGCGGCTGCATCGGGTGATTTCAGCGATACGGGCGAAGGCTCGAATATTTCCGAGGATGAAATTGATCATCTCGTTACCGTCGCAGAGGTGCTGGGCTTGAATTTCCCGAAACTCCAAAAAGTTATTATCTCCACCGATGGCGACAAAGTCTGGACTTCTTTCTTGAACGACTAAAGAATCGCTCAAAAATGAAGGTACATTTCTTCGACCGTAGCACAGACATTTCTGTCTGTACCGCTTCAAACCTCACAAACAAGTGAGCGCGGCGCTCAGTCTGTGCTACCCCGAATCCAAAAGATTTTGATATAATATTTTTTGGACTATCCTCAACTCTCCTTCGCCGGAAGAGTAGGTCAGGGTTGTATTGTTACTTTTAGTTGCGTCCTTTATTCCTTCGTGTGTTCAGCATTTCCTTGTGTGATGTGCTGCTTTCACCGCGTTTATCACCACCATTGATAATTTCCGTATGCTGCTTGACGTTATGCATCTCGAAAAAGTCTATCCCAATGGCTCATATGCGCTGAAAGGCGTGAGTTTGTCGGTGGAAGAGGGTGAATTTCTCGTGGTTATCGGGCTGAGTGGGTCGGGGAAATCAACGCTCTTGCGGTGTATCAACCGCTTGCACGAACCGACAAGCGGCTCAATCCATTTCGACGGTGAGGACATTACGCACATTACCGGAAAAAAGCTGCGCTCCTACCGTCAGCAAATCGGGATGGTCTTTCAGCACTTCAATTTGATTAAGCGCCACAGCGTCCTTGAGAACGTCATAGCTGGGCGCTTGGGGAGCTTGCCCGTTCTGCAATCACTATGGGGAACGTTCCCGTCGCACATCCGCGACGAGGCAATGGAGAAGCTCGCGATAGTCGGACTTGCCGACAAAGCACATTCTCGCGCCGATGCGCTCAGTGGCGGGCAGCAACAGCGCGTTGCGATTGCGCGGACGCTGATGCAAAAGCCGAAAATTCTCCTTGCCGACGAACCCGTTGCCAGTCTTGACCCCGCCACGTCGCACTCGGTCATGCAATACCTTGAGCGCATGAACAAAGAGTATGGCACAACCGTCATCTGCAATCTTCATTTTCTGAGCCTTGTGCGGCAATACGCCTCGCGCGTGGTGGCTCTCAAAGCGGGCGAAATGATGTTTGAAGGCAGCCCCCACGAAATAGACCGCGCTTGGTTCAGCCGCATCTACGGCGAAGAAGCGGTCGAAGTGGAAATTGAGTAAATCCCCGTTCCTCCTCCGTCCATGCTCCGTTCCCGCCTCGCGCCTACGCCGAGTGGATATTTGCATCTTGGCAATGCTTTTTCCTTTGTGCTGACGTGGCTTCTTGTCCGCAAGCAGCACGGACACTTGCATTTGCGCATAGACGACCTCGATGCGGAACGCGCTAAATCCGAATACTACGACGACATTTTCACCACGCTGGACTGGCTTGGACTCAACTATGATTCCGGCGCACGTTCCCGGCAAGACTGTCTGCAACACTGGTCGCAGCGTCGCCGCTTGCATAACTACAATGCAGCACTCATGCGGCTTGCAGAGCAAGGTGACGTGTTTGCTTGCGACTGTTCACGCTCCTTGCTCGCTCAAACTTCCCCGACGGGACTATGCCCTGGAACCTGTCGCACAAAGAACCTTCCCCTGACCACCCCAAACACCGCTTGGCGTGTGCGTGTGCCGGAGCAAATGCCAGAACAAATGCCAGAACAAATATCAGAGCAAATATCAGAGCAAACATCTGTGCGCTTCCATGACGCAAGCGCAGGAGAAATATCACTCAATGTGGCTTCAGAACTTGGCGATTTCATCGTGCGCCGCCGCGACGGTATTCCCGCTTACCATATCGCCTCGCTTGTGGACGACACGCTGGATGGCACGACCTTCATCGTGCGAGGCGCAGATTTGCTCACTTCCACAGCAGCGCAGATATTTCTGGCAGAACGTCTGGGCTTATCCGGCTTTACGCAAACAACCTTCCTGCACCATCCGCTTTTACTGGAATCGCCAGACAAAAAAATCTCCAAGTCGCACCAATCCTTGTCATTGAAAGCAATGCGCGAAAACGGTACTTCCTCCGAAGAAGTCATGTTGCGGATTGCGTCGCTGCTCGGCATCACGCTCCACGGGGCGGGATTGCAAGCGCTTCTGGAAGCATTTTCGCTTGATTCGCTTCGTGCGCTACCGCATCTGAGCGCCTTCCCGCTGTAATTTGTTTCTTGACAAGCAACGTCGTATTTTGAGACTTGGATTCAAAAAATATCCTCTCCTTTATCACCATTTGCTTCCGCACTATGCCTTCTTTTCACCGCTCAAATGCCGCATTGTATCTCCTTCTGTGGCTTTTCTTTTCCGCAGCAAGCGCCCTTCAAGCGCAGACCGCTAATATCACGTTTCGCCTCGCCGACCCGCAAAAGCGCTACGTGCGGGCATTTGTGCCGGGTGAATTTAATAACTGGGGACCCAATTCCGGCGGACGCATCAGTGCCGGTGCGGTCTCCGAGATGGCGTATGATGCCGCAAGCGGCTCGTGGACGAAAACGCTTTCGCTGAACGTTGGGCAGCGCTATTTGTATAAATTCCACGTTCACCGCGATGCGACGGGAGCGCAAGCAGACTGGATTGCTGACCCCTTGAACGATGTGCAGGATGGCTCGGGGAATCAAAACTCCGTGCTGCAAGTAACAAACCCTCTTATCTTCCAGCCGTCGCTTGATACTAATGCGCAAGGGAACATCATCGCAATTAACGCAAGTATTAGTGCGGTTGGTGGAAATACTGCTTACTTGTCGCTCTATATCGGGCAAACTGAGATCCGGATTGCATCGTTGGAGATTGCTGGTGGCGGTTCTGTATTTCCTGACGGTCGCTTGCGTTATGTTCTACCAATTCCTACCACAGCAACAACATCCATCCGCATCAATGCTGGGCGACTTTTACCGACCGATGGCATTGCATTTGAGCGCTACCGCTTTCCCGTCACGATTAACGCCGTTCCCACGTGGGCGAAAGATGTGGTGTGGTATCAAATTTTCCCGGAACGATTCCGCAATGGCGACCCCACCAACGACCCCACGCGCGAAAGCCTTGAACTTGGCAATGGAGTGTCCGACAAATGGCGCACGAAGTCATGGGGCAGCGATTGGTTTTCCCGCGATGATTGGGAACGGGAGTTTGGCGGTACGTTCTACTCAAACGCCATTTTTCACCGTCGCTACGGTGGAGATTTGCAAGGCGTGATTGACAAATTAGACTATTTGAAAGATTTAGGCATTACGGCGTTGTACCTGAACCCCATATTTTACGCCAATTCGTTGCACAAATACGACGGCAATGCGCATCACCACATTGACCCGTATTTTGGTCCCAACCCCAAAGCCGATTTGGAGCAGATTGCCCGCGAGTACGCTTCGGCAGCGCCCTACGACCCCAAAACGTGGAAGTGGACAAGTGCGGACTCACTCTTTCTGAAATTGATTTCGGAAGTGAAAAAGCGTAATATGCGCATCATCATTGACGGCGTGTTCAATCACACCGGACGCGGCTTTTATGCGTTTCAAGACCTTCAAAAAAATCAAGCACAATCCCGATTCAAGGACTGGTATGTGGTCAATCGCTACGATGACCCCACGACCTCGCAGAATGAATTTAGCTACAAATCGTGGGAAAATTTCACATCCTTGCCCGAATTTGCTCGCACATCCGACGGACGCGACCTTGCGCCCGCGCCGAAGGACTACATCTGGAACATCACGCGGCGCTGGATGGATCCGAACGGCGACGGCGACCCCAGCGACGGCATTGACGGCTGGCGCTTGGACGTAGTGCCGTATATGCCGCTTGGATTCTGGAACGAGTGGAATGTCTATGTACGCAGCATCAATCCGAATGCTTACACCACTGCCGAAATCTGGACGGACGCAACGCCCGCAACCGTGCGCGGTGGCAACTTTTCGGCGGCAATGAACTATTGGGCGTTTACTCTCCCCGTCGTGGATTTTTTTGTGAACGGACGCGGCACGGCGGAGAGCTTTTGGAACACACTCGAAACCCGCAGAAATGCCTATGCTCCCACCGTCCAAGCCGCTATGCAAAACATGATGGATTCCCACGACACCGAGCGTCTTATTTCCATGATTATCAACCGTCCCGCCACGAGTACACAAGCACTCTGGCAACCCGCCATCACGCGCAATGCGTGGGGAACGCCGAGTTACGCCATTCGCAAGCCCACGCAGCGTGAGCGCGATGTGCAAAAGCTGATTGCGCTCTTCCAAATGACCTACACCGGTGCGCCGATGCTCTACTACGGCACGGAATCCGGCGTGTGGGGCGGACAAGACCCCGACGACCGCTCACCGATGAACTGGCAAGATATTCGCTTCGACCCGCAAGCAGGGACGCACTCTCCGGCGTATATTCGCCCGGCGGATGATATGAATTTTGATAGTAGTTTGGCGGGGTTTTATAAGCAAGCTATTAAAGGCAATCGGCAATTCATTAATAATTTGCTGTTGGATAGTACCGCAAAAAGCTCTAAAAATCTTGTCAAGATTAGCAGTGGTGTTCTTGTATATGAACAAATTGTGACAAGTGGCTGTTTATCTGTACTACAGCCTTCATATTGCCCAAATACATACTTCTATTTAACTATTTTGAACCCCACTAATGATAGCATTACTGTCAACATAAGCAGACCTGAATATGTAGCTTCTTCAAACTTTTTTCCAAGCATTTATACTGTTGTAAATGAGCGCTCACCTAGGTATCAGGTTATTGGTAGTAGCCCGAAGAGCCTGATTGTTACAATGCCACCAGTTAGTGGCGCTTCTTTCTTTGGAAACCAGACAGCTTTGGCAGCCGTACAACTGGTAAATGAAACTGTTTCCGCCCG
>JANYDO010000538.1 GCA_025363605.1 Candidatus Kapaibacterium sp. | reverse complement strand
GCGGGCTTGGGATTGCGCAAATAATCCACAATGCCCCAATTCATCGAAGCCCAATCTTCTACGAACATAAACTGAAATGCCGCACCAACAGGCTTGTAGCGCTGCAACCGATACGATTCTGCTGCCAATTCAATAACGCGCCGCTGGTGCTCTTGCGAATTATGGACAAACTCTTCTACACTAGCACCCATGGACACTTTCGCTATGTCAAATGTCTCGTGGTGCTGAAAATTGTGATATTCCCATTTTTTCCACGCTGCTTCATTTGCAAGTTGCGCAGATTTTTCACTCGGAGCCGATTCCGGCGCTGCCGCACGAGGAAGCGTCTGGGCGGGTAGTGCTGGCTTTTCAGCAAGAATTGTTTCCAGCGTTGCAATATTTGGAAGAGCTTGCGCACCGAATTCTGTTACAAGGTGCTCATTCACAGGCTTTGCGTAGTCTGTCCAATGACCGAAATACCAACCTTCCCAGTGATGCTCCCGCGTTGCCGAAAAAGGGTGAACATAGCGCGTCGTATCAAGCCGCCGGGCAATGCGTGTCATAATTGTATTGAGTGCCGCGTTTTGTAATGGCTGGTAATCCGGGTATTTATACTGCATCCAGTCAGCATCAAATGGTGGCTCGTTGTGCAAGCACCATGTGGCAATGCTGGGATGATTATACAAGCAGTGAATCATATCGCGGACTTGATTAGAAGCGGTCTGCACAAATTCCGCATCGTCTGCATAACCCCATTGCAAGGGAAAATCTTGCCAGATAAGCAACCCCAAGGAATCACACGCATCGTACCATTCCTTGCGGGCTATGTGCGCATGAACGCGGACGGCGTTGATGTTTGCTTGCACCATGAGAAGTGCATCACGATTGTAAGCGGAATGGTTCATGGTGGAAAGAAACTGCGTACCGATATAATTTGTGCCTCTCAAAAAGAGTCGCTTCCCATTCAAGCGCCATTCGCCCGTGTGCGTATCATAGCGTATTTCTCGGATGCCAAACTTGTCATTTCTTGTTGCTAATGATGCCTTACCCGCTTCCATAGCATAGACCTGTGTGAAAAGCGAGTATAGATTGGGCTTCCCTACGTCGTGTGTGTACCAGAGGAGTGGCTTATGGATGTGTACGGTGTCCTCCAGCAAATTCAAACCTGCTTGTACGAAATGTTCTTTACTTCCACTTTGTATAGTTGCACCAAGAGCATCTTTTATGCTAAACCGCATCACAACACGCTTACGGTCTTGTGCGCGAATGGCAGTGCGAATATGAATGGTTGCCTCGGCGTATGTGCTATCAAGAAGAGACGTACATTCCACACTTTCTAAGGCAACGCGTCGAGAAGCCGATAGATACACGTTTCCCCAGATGCCACCTGTGTTTTTATCCTGCCCCCGCACAGACCACGCACCGCCCGGACGAGTATCGTGATGACCGAAAATGCCCTTCACAAGCCGCTTATGGAGCGACCAATCTTTGGAGCGCTCATTCGGGCTGTTTACTCGGACGCGAAGGATATTTTCAGCATCATACTTCAGGGACTCATTTGCTACGAAAGAAAAAGGCTGGAAGTAGCCTGTATGCTTCCCTAATAGCTTCCCGTTGAGCCAAACTTCTGCTTCATAATCAACACCTTCAAAGACAAGACGGAGTAGCGTATCGGCGCTCAATTTCGGTAAAAAAAAGCGTCGCTCATACCAGACTGCCCCCGCATAGTCAAGACCTTCAGTGTACCAATTTGCCGGAACCTTGATAGTTCGCGGAGCGGACGGCAACGAATCTTGCGTACGTGTGCTATCGTACTCTACTGCCGACCAATCCCCGCGCAAGTCCATATACGGGGCGGAGTCGTCGGGAAGCAGTATATTCGGTTGAAGTGCAATATCGGATGAAGACGTAAAACGCTGCTCTGAAACGCTCTGCTCTGAAACGCTCTGCTCTGAAGCATTGTGCTCTGAAACGCTTTGCTCCTGCCGTCCACAGGAAACAAGCAATAGTACCGCAACGCAATAGATAAAACACTGTGCTAAAGAACAAAGGAGAAGGCGTTTACGCATCACTGCCTCCAACCAAAAATTTGGTCAGTGTGAGCGTGTTCTTACCACCCGTATTTGTGTACGTGCGCTCGTCCATGATGCTGTTCATTAAAAACAATCCCATCCCACCCTCCGGCAATTCATCCAGATTCGTCGGGTCAAAATCGAGGTTCCCACTTTGCTGTGATGCGGTAGGCATCGTCTCTCCGGTGTCATGCAAGGCTATGACGATTTTCTCTTCCTCGATTTCTACGTCAAGCGTAATATCGCCCTGAATACGACTGTAAGCGTGCTCGACGATGTTATTGCAGGCTTCCACAACAGCAAGTTCAATTTGTGCTGCCACCGTGTGAGCGGCGACAGAAGTGCAAACCGCACGAAGCGCCATGCCCATCAATCGTACTGTCGTGAAATTGCCTTCGCCGGAAAGATGAAGTGAAGCCATAGAATTTTTCCAAGAGATGTTGGGGTACCGACATAGAAAGTTATTTAGCTTGGAGGCTATTCAAGGCATCTTCAGTTGTTGGAAACATCTGGAAGACTCTGTCCATGCGGGTTAGCGTAAACATGGTCATTACATCGTCTTTCACGCCCGACACAAGTAAATCGCCCTTGCGTCCGATGAGCTTGAGGCTCGTCACAATAGCACCTAAGCCGCTACTGTCAACAAATCCCACGCCTGCGAGATCAAGTATCACGGTTGTTTCGCCAGCATTGATGAGCGTAGCCATTTCATCTTTGAAACTGACAGCAATTTTTGCGTCAAGGCGCTTTTCGGTCACGGTGACAACCATTGCGTTTGCTAATTTAGTAGTTGTTATTGTTGCCATAGTTGTATGAATATAAAAAGTAAAAGGAGGTGATTTGGCAAGTGTGTTGAAAAATGTCGCTGTTCTTGCTTGTTTAATCAAAACTATCCCTGATGCTCCGAACGCAAAAGGTCGTTGATGGTTTTAACGGGGTGAAATGTGCTTGTTGGGACTTCTACAAACACGGTGTTCCAATATGCCATGCTCCCATTCCACAAGCCCGGTAATTCCAGTGCCTTGAGTTCCCGACCGTTGCTGGATTTGAACGAAATGAAACCGGTTTCGTTGTCGCGGAAGTGGAGTAAATTAAAGGGTTCGCCTTTGTGATTTCGTACGGCGCAAACAAGGTCAACGGGATTGAAGTGCGTGGAAGCATCGAAAATAGAGCGCTGCTCCGGGTCGGTAAGATCAATTTGAGCCGATTCTACAATTTGGAGAGAGCGCGAACCATCGGCGTATTTTACCACAAATGGACCGCCCCCCGGTTCACCCTCATTTTTCACCATGCCGCAGATGCGAATCGGGCGATTGAGAAGCAGAGAAAGAATACTGCGCAATCCATCGTCAGAGTAGTCTTGAAGCGGCTTCGCAAAAAACCATGCAAGTTTTTGTGCGCCAAATTCAGCAATCGCAAGCAGACGTTCTCTTGTGGAAGAAGAAGTCTCTACTTCGTGCAATGCAGCAAATATGCGCTCTTGAAGCGAAACCAAGAGACCGCAGAGAATTTTTTTGTAGCGGTATGTATCTGCTTTTATGTGGTCGGGAACAACATTGTCAATATTTTTGACAAACACAATATCGCCCTGAAGGTCATTGAGATTTTCCAGTAGTGCTCCGTGTCCGGCGGGGCGGAAATGCAAGCCGTCTTCGGTCAGAAATGGCTCGTTTTCAGGCGTTACGGCGACCGTGTTCGTGGATTGCTTTTGTTCGGAGAGTTCAATAGCAAGCGAGTTACCTGCATTTTCATAGCGAGAGCGAACCGCGCCCAAGTGGGCTTCGACAGCGCTATGATGCTCCGGCGAAACGGTGAAGTGCAACCGTGTCGTACCATTTGCGCCAAGCGTGTAGTGAAGGGCCTCGACAATATGCTCTTCAAATGCCGTGCGTACAAGTGCATTCGGCGAGGAGTATCGGTGAAAAACAATCAAACCTTTGGGCAAATTCGCATAATTCAATCCCTCTTGCTCCGTGAGAAGGCGGAGAACGGGCGCATAATCAAAGTCAGGTTCGGTGCGCTTGGCGAGGTCAATGCCGTGCCGTGCGCTCACTTCTTCCAGTGCCGAATAAAACGCAAAGTTGTGGAGATTTTCCACAAGTGTCAGCGTAAAACGGTAATTCGATTCTGTACCGGCGCGGTCGCGGAGGGTTTTCAGTGTTATCGGCTCGTTTGTGCCGAGCGTTGCAAGAATTGCTTTGAACATTCGCGTTGCCGCGCCCGATGCGGGTACGAATTTCATCACTCGTCCGGCAGCGATAGCAATTTCTGCCTGCCGAATAAGACCATCCGATTCTTCGGCGCTAATATGCCGTATTGCTCCATTCTCGGTTGTACAGGGCGCATCCAAATGGATATGCGGCAGACCATGCTTAAAGGTGTAAAATTGCTGCAAAATATCAAGTTCGCTTACCCCGCTTTGCAGAATTTGGTCAAGCAGGCGCTCGGTTTGCTCAAGTGCGTTCAGATTCATAACGGTGAACGGGCATCAAAAAAGAGAAAGACATACAAAATTATAGCGCTATCCATCAAAGCTACGACAGCATTTGTGAAGGCATTACTGCTCTCAATCCCGCATGAAGGCGGCGTATGCGGATAACGTCGGCAATCATCGCCAGCGAATCACGGAAGGGGCTAACAGTCGAACCGTCCTGATGCACCCAGCGCACGGGAACTTCATGGATGCGGTAGCCGCGCTTGGAAGCAATGTACAACTGCTCTACGTCAAATCCAAACCGATATGTACGCTGTAATCGCGCAATGTCGTGTGCTACCTCGCGCCGGAACGCCTTGAATCCACATTGCGTGTCGCGTATGCCGCGCACCGTCAGGGCTTGCACAAGAGCATTAAAGCCAATGCTCATCAAATCACGATAAAAAGGTTTTTTCTCCACCTCTGATTCCTCCATGCGCCGCGAACCGATGACAATATCATACCCCTGCTCAAAGAAAGGGAAGAATTTCTCGACTTCTTCAATAGGCGTAGAAAGGTCTGCATCGGTGAAAAGAATAATATCCCCTTGCGCCTTGAGCATTCCACGCGCCACGGAAAAACCTTTTCCCACGTTTTTGACATTTTCCATGACCACGCTTACCGTCTGATTTTTCAGCTCACTGCCATAAATATCTACGGTTTTGACAACTTCAGTGGTATAGTCCGTGCTTCCGTCGTCCACGACAATCACTTCGCTGGAATATGGCTGCCGTGCAAGGTAATCCTTGACAGTGATAAGCGTGTCGGCGATGCGCCTTTGCTCGTTGTAGGCAGGAATAATGATAGAAAGATAAGGGGTCATAGAATGTTGGTCGTCGTCGAGGGGCGGTGGATTCGCCCGTAAAATACAATGCTGAGGGCAAACACGCAACGATTTATGAGGGGAATATGGCTATTGAGCAAGAAAAAGAGGCAAAATTCTGCTTGAAAAACACCCATGCTATTCTGCAAAAAAGCCGTAGATTAGTAATCTTTGGTGCGCAGTTTTTCAGCGTACTAGAGACTATTGTAACAATTCTGGGACTTTCGCAAAAGACGCAGACAAAAGTGTCTGCACTACCAAGGCTTCCTATACTCTCTGGCTTTGGTGGAACAGACACTCCTGTCTGTTTATGCAAAAACTATTTTTGCGAAAGTCCTAAATTCATTTTCAGCACAATCAACGAGGTATCGCTCATGTGTGGAATCGTCGGTTATATTGGTTCAAAAAATGCAACGCCTATTATCCTCGCCGGACTGAAACGCTTGGAATATCGCGGTTATGACTCAGCAGGTATCGCACTGGCTAATGGCACAAATGGCAGCGCACATATGGACATTGCCAAAAAAGCAGGAAAAGTGACAGAACTGGAAAAAGTCGTGAAACAACTCCAATTGCGCGGTTCGCTGGGTATCGGTCACACCAGATGGGCAACGCACGGTGCTCCCAACGACGTGAATGCACATCCGCACACCGACACTGACAATACGATTGCTCTGGTGCACAACGGCATCATCGAAAATTATTCCGCTATCAAGCAACGCTTGCAAAAGCAAGGCTACGTCTTCCGTTCAGAGACCGATACCGAAGTGCTGACGATGTTCATTCATTCGCTCTATCAAAAAACAAAAGACCTCACCGAAGCTGTACGCTTGGCGCTCTGCGAGGTGGAAGGAACTTTTGGTATTGCTGTCGTTTCTACGTTAGAGCCGGACAAACTTATCGGCGCACGACGTGGTAGTCCGCTTCTCGTCGGTATTGGTGAAAACGAAAATTTCCTCGCTTCGGACGCATCGGCAATCATTCAGCACACGCGCCATGTCATTTACTTGCAAGAAGACGAAATGGTGATTTTGACGCGCGAGGGCTACAGCACCAAAACGATTGATAACGAAACAACCGACAGCATCATTCACGAAGTAGAATTTGACCTCGAAAGTATTGAAAAAGGCGGCTTCGACCACTTTATGCTCAAGGAAATTCACGAGCAACCGCGTACATTCAAGGATTGTTTCCGTGGGCGCTTATTGCCAAATGACGGTATGGTGCGGCTTGGCGGCTTAACGCCTGTGCTGGACAAACTTCGCCGTGCGCAGCGTATCATCTTCACGGCTTGCGGCACGTCATGGCATTCGGCACTTGTGGGCGAATACATGATTGAGCAACTGGCAGGAATACCGGTGGAAGTCGAGTACGCGTCGGAGTTTCGCTATCGCAATCCCGTCATTACGCCCGATGATGTGGTCATCGCCATTTCACAAAGCGGTGAGACCGCCGACACTCTCGGCGCAATACGCGAAGCCCGCTTGAAAGGCGCAACGGTCATCGGTTTGGTCAACGTTGTCGGCTCCTCCATTGCACGCGAGACCGATGCCGGAATTTACTTGCACGCCGGACCGGAAATCGGCGTAGCTTCCACGAAAGCCTTCACATCGCAGCTTGCCGCAATTATGCTGGTGGCGCTCTACTTGGGACGGACGCGACGGCTTTCGCAGAGCGATGGTATGGAACTGGCGCAAGCAATAGAGCGCGTACCGGAGCAAATTCAGTACATTCTCGACCGTGCAGAAACCATCAAAAAAATTGCCCTTGAATATACCGATGCAAAGAATTTCTTGTATTTAGGTCGCGGTTCAAACTTCCCTGTTGCTTTGGAAGGCGCATTAAAGCTAAAAGAAATTTCGTATATTCATGCCGAAGGCTATCCGGCGGCAGAAATGAAGCACGGACCGATTGCGCTCATTGACGAAAATATGCCGGTCGTTTGCCTCGCCACGCAGGACGAAATTTACGACAAAGTGCTTTCCAACATTCAAGAAGTACGCGCCCGCAATGGTCGTATTATCGCTATTGCGAACGAAGGCGACTCGCGTATTGCCGAATTTGCCGAGCACGTGATTTACATTCCGAACACTCATCCGATGCTTACGCCCGTTCTGTCGGTGATTCCGCTTCAGCTTTTGGCGTATTACATTGCCGTCGAGCGTGGCTGCAACGTAGATATGCCGCGCAATTTGGCGAAAAGCGTGACTGTGGAGTAAAAATTGACAATAGCCTGGACATTTTTCGAAAATTAAGATTTGAAGCGGTTCGCTCGGAAGCACAGACAAAGAGTGTCTGTGCCACCAAAGCCAGATTTCATGCGGTAGCACAGACACTCTTGTCTGTGCAGTCCCACAGGTGTCCAGACTATTGATAGATAGAGCAAACATTCTCTCGCGGTCGGTTTTTTGAATTGCTTTCCCCCGTGCGGTGCTTACCTCTCCCCGCCGCACGGGGCTTTGAGTAGGCGACTTCTCTCAAAAATAAAAATGTGCGCCATGATACCTCTCACCGATAACGATTTTTATCTGCCCATAGAAGAGCATTTACGCAGTGTGCAAGGGCATTTCGATGAATATCAGCGAGCTGCATTTACGGAGCGTCCGTCGGAGTTTTTCGCACTCGAACTCTGCGGCGAAGCGGGCGAACTTGCCAATCTGGAAAAAAAACGCTGGAAAGGCAAAGCCATTCAGCACGAAGCCATCAGCGACGAAGCCGCAGACGTGCTTATAGCGCTGATGAACTATGCCAATGCACGGGGCGTGAATTTGGGTGAGGCGGTACGCTTAAAATTACTGCGCATTGAGGCAAAGCGTCAAGCCCTCGCCGAGCGTGGTGAAGCCTACTAGATTACTTATTGACTGCTTATTGACACTTGCAAGATCATTCTTTCCTTATACTTGTGTGGAGCAACGTTTATGAATGCCATCGTCGAGCGATTTTTCCCCGAAGCCTTGCGCAAGGCAGATTTCGACACCCAACGCCGAGCGCGACTAATACTGCATTTGGCATTCATTTGTGCCATTGCTTCCGGTGGCTACGTACCCGTCTATCTCTCATTTTCTAATTCCCCTGCGGCGATAGCGGCTTCTATTGCAAGTGTTATTTTTTTGCTAACGGCTTTTGTTTTTCGTTCTACGGGGTCAATTAACCTCGTCGGGCATAGTATGTGTGCCACCGCACTAGCAATTATTGGCATTGGCGATGTGACAACAGGAGCGCTGTATTCTCCGGCGGCGGCGTGGTTTGTACTGGTGTTTTTACTGGCTGTTTTGACAATGGGAAATAGACAAGGTTGGATTTGGCTGGTTATTGTCGTTATGGTCGCTGGTGTCTTGTCAGTGTTGGAAATAAATGGAATTGCTTTTCCAAACTTTCTTGCACCGGACAAACGTGTATGGCTGTGGACAATATCGTTGATTTCCTTTAGCCTTATTATTTTTGCGATTATCAGTGTCTTCGAGTCCGGTAAACAGCAGTTGCTCTTTCTCTTGCACCAAGAGCAGGACAGTATCAAAGGAAAAGTCCGCGAAGCCCGTGAGGAGTTGCAGCGCGAACAAGCAGTAGCTCACGCGAAAGACCAAAAAATGCTGACAACCGCCCAAGAGCAACGGCATTATCTCGAATCAAGCGTTTCCCAGATTCTTCAAGGCGTAGAGCAGTTTTCGCAAGGTAATTTAACCGTGCGTTTGCAGAGTCTTGATGCTGACAAACGTGATGAAATTGCGCGTCTGACTGACGGGCTGAATGAAGCGATTGCAAACGTCCGCGACCTCATGCGCAAAGTCCGAGAAACTGCCGATTCTACCGCTCAGTCCAGTAATGAAATTTTATCGGCAACCGAAAAAATGGCGTTTACCGCAGCCGAACAAGCGCGGAAAGCCTCTGCAGTTACTGAGCGTATCACGGAGCTGACCGAACAAATGCAGCGCGGCGCTTCTTCTGCACGGAGCTTTGCGAATATGGCGCAAGGCACGGTGAAAAGCTCACAAGATGGCAGTCAGCGTATTCAAGAGGCTATTGCGGGCATGGGTTCCATCGCTTTTGTTGTGGCGCAGTCTGCTGAGACCATCCGCACGCTTGGCGAAAGCAGCAATCAAATCGGCGAAATTGTACAGGTGATTAACGAAATTGCCGACCAGACCAATTTGCTGGCGCTGAATGCCGCTATTGAAGCTGCTCGCGCCGGCGACCAAGGACGCGGCTTTGCGGTCGTTGCCGATGAAGTTCGCAAACTTGCCGAGCGCACGACGAAAGCCACCAAAGAAATTGCGACCATGATAAAGCGCATCCAGAACGATACGCAGCAAGCCGTCGTGATTATCGGACGCGGTACGGGCGAAGTAGAGCGCGGAACACGCCTTGTAGAGGAAGCGGGCGAAGCATTTATGATTACCCGCGACAATGCTGCAAAAGGCGCAGAAGCATATGAAGGTATTGCCTCCGGCATAGAAACTCGTGCTGCCGCCTTCGATAGCGTCGTCGAAACAGTTACATCTACCGTTGGCAGCATGGAATCTACCGTCGAGATGACGCACCATATCGAACACTCCCTAGAATCGCTTTCCGGCTTGGTGCGAGACTTACAGGCACTTCTCAGACAATTTGCCATTGACGATGCGCAACAAGGAACACGCATTCATTCCCCCATGCTTCAGAACAATACGCAACGGTTTTTAGCGTAATGATACGATTCTTCGCATTACTTCAAGGGCTGCTCAAACGCCCTTTTCCCTTGCCCGGTGATTCTTTGCCCTCGTTTCTTCGGACAGCGCTCAGCTTCGGCGTTTTCGTGACACTTTTTTTGTCACTCTTTACGCCAATTGGTCTGGATGCCGTTCCTGTGCCTATGCTCTACGTGCATACGCTGGTGTACGGAGTGCTGTGCAGCACGATTATGCTCGGTAATTCCCTGCTTCTGCCACGCATATTCCCTCGTGCTTTTGAATCGGAAAGCTGGAACGTCGGCAAACACATCGGTTTCAGCCTTTGGACTGTACTGACCGTAGCGCTTGGCAACGTTGTCTATTCGGTGTGGCAGTTCCATTTTCAAATGTCGCTTTCGACCGTCACCACATTTATAGCGACAACGCTGCTCATCGGTCTTTTTCCTGCAACGGTCTTAACACTTTTGCAAGAACGGCGCTTACTTCGGCGGAATATTGACTCTGCAAACCGCATTTCGGTACATTTGCACAATCCCGATGTGAACGATGTTACTCCGCCGCAAAAGGGTAGCACATCAAACGATACATCTTCACAAACTCCTTTGGCTATTTCTGCTGTTTCACCCAACCTAGTGTTTGAAGGTGCTAGTGCGAAAGAGCGCTTGGAAGCGCCTCCGGAAGCAATCGTTTGTTTGCAGTCGAGTGACAATTATGTGACGGTTGTGGAGCTTAATAACGGCGAACTACGAACAACAATGCTACGGATGACGCTGAAGTCTGCCGAAGAACGCACGAACAACTATCCGCATATTATGCGCTGCCACAAATCGTACATGGTCAATCTCAAGTTTGTACGCGATATTTCCGGCAACGCTCAAGGCTATAAATTACATATTCCCGCTCTTAATTTCCCCGTTCCGGTCTCCCGTTCCTACCAAGACAGAGTTTTGCAAGCGCTTGAACGTTGATTCTTTTTCAAGCTGTAAGTTTTTATTTGTAAGACGTTTGTGGCGAATAGCAAAGGAAGCATTTTACCACAAAAAGGTACGTGCTTTGTTATTCACCACAAAGTGCCTGACGCTTACCCCATTCCCAAAACTCACTCCTAAGCATTGCGTAGATTTGTAGCGAATGGAATCACCATTTCTTCACACGCTCTTCACAACCACTCTTCGCAGCACCTATGGAAACATTGTACACTCTCTCGCGTATTGTCCACATAGCCGCAGGAACACTGGCGTTCGTGGGCGGTCTCACGGCAATGCTTGCGCCAAAAGGCAAAGCACTTCACAAAAAAGTCGGTTTGGTCTATGTTTGTTCAATGCTCTGTGTGGCACTCACGGCAGTGCTTATGTCACTCGTCAAAACGGAGCTTCTCACGTTCTTTGTACCGCTTTCCTTCTTCACGCTTCAGCTTACGCTTGGCGGCTGGCGGGCGTTGGAGCGAAAAAAAATCCGTTCGGGGAGCGTTTATCAAATCCCAACGCTGGATTGGGTAATAGTCATCGTTTCGCTATTGGCGGGATGCGTATTTGTCGGGCTTGGCATTTGGCGATGGATGCAGGGTGGCGTGATGGGCATTGTGAGCGCTGTCTTTGGCGTAGTCGGCATAGTGAGGGCCGTAAGCGATATTCGGCTTTTCCGTAATATTCAGCGTGGCCTAAAACTGGAGCGTATGGAATGGTGGTTTGCCCATATGTCCGGGATGCTGGGTGCGTATATTGCGACCGTGACGGCAGTGCTGGTGGTCAATGGTGCATTTTTGCCGCCGCTTGTACGCTGGCTTGCACCGACAGCAATCGGTACGGTCGGCGTTATCGCATGGTCACGGCATTATCGTCGCAAATTTGAACGAGCATAAATTTTTTAACTTTTCAAATCTCTTTACCATGAAATACTATCTTTACCTCAAACTCGCGCATATCCTGTGCGCTATCATTGCTCTGGGAGCAAATATGACGTATGGCGTGTGGCTGGCGCTGGCGAAAAAGCAGCCGGAAGCGACGGTCTTTGCTTTATGTGGCATCAAGCGCGTTGACGATTGGGTGGCGAATCCCGCTTACTTCGTCGCGCTTATCACGGGACACATTATGATTGTCGTTGCTGATATTCCTTTCACTACGACGTGGGTGTGGCTTGCCAATGCGCTGTTTATCGTGCAAGGCTTACTGGCGCTACCATTCTACACACCACTTGTGAAAAAGCAAATCGCTGTTGCCAAAACGAAAGGCGTGGATTCAGAAGAATTCCGCCGCTTGGAACGCCGCGCAAACCCGCTCGGCTGGTCGCTCATGGTGCTGGGACTGGCAATTGTAGCGGTAATGGTGTTTAAGCCCTGAAATAACTATTCTTTAATAACATTTTTCTGGCTCTACATGATTTCAGTTGGAAATCTCTCCCAAGAATACTGAAAACATCTCGCTGTCATACCGACGAATGTCGGTATCCATATCGAAAGAAAACAGCACCTATACGCTTCCAATGGCTGCCGACCTACGTCGGCATGAC
>JANYDO010000536.1 GCA_025363605.1 Candidatus Kapaibacterium sp. | reverse complement strand
CCACCATTTGTACCTATCCAGACAACCCCACCGAGCGCGGCTTTCAGGCGGTCTTGTGCCATTGCTCGAACCGTATTATTCGACAAATGTATTGTACTGGTTAAGTTCTTGATTTCGCCATTATCCAGACAAAACAATCCGTTATCTGTTCCAATCCAAAGTTTACCATTACTATTGAGTAGAAGTGATCGTACAAGCTCATTTGATAAGCCGTTTTTACTCGTGTATCCCGTCAGCACGCCATTCTTGAGGCAATTTAGCCCTCCGTCGGTGCCGAACCATATTGCACCTGTCGAATCTTGTACAATTGCGTGAACAATATCATTCAATAAGCCAGTATGTATTGTGAAACTCGTCCATTTACCATTCCTCAGGCAACTTACCCCACCGCCGAACGTTCCAATCCATAACCCGCCGTCACGGTCTTCCATAAGTGTTATAATGGTGTTGTGATGAAGTGCTTGGGTATTGCTTTTGTCAAACACCGTAAAGAGCGCACCGTCGTAGCGTGCAAGACCTTCGGCAGTGCCTATCCACAAATACCCATCACGGGTCTGGCAGAGTGTGTAAGCGGAATTCTGTGGTAGGTCTTGCTCGGTTTGCCACGTGTGATGGACATACTCCGAGATGTGTTTGCTGGGATCTAAACCGCGCACGATAGGTGTTGGAGGAAGGGAAGGGGAGGGCGCGTTAGTCTGCTGTGAAAACATTGAGAGGGGTGTGCTTGTCAAACAGATACAGCACAAAAGAAGGGATCTAAGTATCATGTCGTCTACCTCATTCCTCATCTTCGAGCGTATCATGCTCCGGCGCATGAGCGCTTTCGAGGTGGCTGGTAATATCGGCAGGTTGTGGCAGCGCCTTTGCGACGAGTCTTTCGGCACGGGTGGCTTGTGCGTGGGCTTCTTCTATCGGCACGCCGTTGGGGAATTGCAAGTGAAAATCAATGTAGATACGCGAACCACTCTCGCGCAGGCGCAAACGGTGATACGTCAGGAGTTCTTCGGCACAAAAATTATTGAGTGCAGTGCTGGCAAGTGCTTCGAGCTTGGGATTACTGGTATCCATAAGTCCTTGTGCGGCTCGGCGGACAATCAAACTCCCCTCGCGGAGAATATACAACGCCGAGAGAATCGCAACAAGCGGGTCGAAAAACGTCAATCCCGTCCACCACGCTAGAGCCAGACCCGCAACTGCACCAGCGCTCGTCCAGACATCGCTGAGAACGTGTTTGCCGTTAGCCGTGAGAATGACAGATTGTTTCAAGCGCCCCTGCCGCACGAGGTATGCACCTAGAACCGCATTGATGCTTGCGGCGGCAAGTAGAAAGGCAACTCCGGTACCTACTTCTTGCAAATGAATCCCGGAAATCCAGTGTTGAACGGCTTCATAGATAATAACAAGTCCCGCACCCATCACCAGAGCGCCTTCTGCCCCCGATGAGAAAAAAGCGATTTTGTCGTGCCCGAAGTGATGATTACCGTCCGGTGGGCGATAGACCACGCGCAGGCTGTAGGCAGCAAAGGATACTGCTGCTACGTGTACAACTGTTTCTAAGGCATCCGAGAAGGCAGCCGCAGAGCCGGTGATAAGGTATGCTGACCATTTCAAGCCAAGCATCAGGACACCTGTGGCAAGCGAAAGGTTCATGGAAAATGTTTCTTCACGGGGAGCTGTCTTCATTTGAAAACCCAATAACGAACTGTGATTGAGGGTGTGTGAAGCGATTTCGTATAGCGCAATTAATATCGTTCAATACGATTTGCTGCACTTAATTTAGCGTAAATAATCAAATGAATCAAGCGTTTTAGCGAGAGGTAATTTGAAACAATTCCTGTATATCTGTATCTTTGCACCCGAAGAAGAAGATAATGACTGCTACGTAACACGATTTTTGGACTAATCCCAGACGCTATGCCATTCTTTCGTTTTCCCAGCAATTTTCTTTTTGGTGCATCCTCGTCTGCGCATCAAGTCGAGGGCAATAATATTCACAACCAATGGTGGGCATTTGAGCAGGAAAAAGGACGGATAAAAAATGGTGATGCCTCTGGTCTCGCGTGCGACCACTACCACCGTTACGCAGAAGATTTTGCACTGCTGAAAAGCATGAACCACGAAGCACACAGGCTCTCTTTCGAGTGGAGTCGCTTTTTCCCGGAGTCGCCGACGAAACTGAACGGGGAAGCTGTGCAGCACTATCACCGCGTTTTGGACGCGCTGCGTAGCCATGATATAGAGCCGTTTGTGACGACGCTTCATTTCACGATTCCGCAATGGTTTGCGGCGTTGGGCGGCTTTGAGAAAGAAGAAAATGTACGCCATTATCTTGATTTTGTGCGCTTTTTGGCGGATGAATATGGTCATAAAGTTCGCTTTTGGTGTACCATCAATGAGCCGAATATTTACGCCTCTTTTTCGTATATTATCGGCGAATACCCTCCTGCGAAAAAAAATGTTCGCCTAGCGCTCAAGGTACTGGCGAATTTACTCAAGGCTCACGGCAGGGCGTATCGTATTCTCAAGGAATCACGTCCTGAATCGCAGGTCGGAATAGTAGTGCATCTGCCAGTCTTTGCGCCACTTCGCAAGGGAAGTTGGTTGGATAATCTTGCTGCACGTGTGGCAGATTGGATGTTCAACGGGATAACGCTGGAAGCGCTGAAAACTGGCAAGATTCATTTTCCGGCGGCATGGCGCGAGCAGCACGATTATTTGCGGGATTCCAACGATTTTATCGGCTTAAACTACTACGTGCGGATGTTCGCTTCGCCGAAACACGCGCTGGCAACGGCTCTGAATATCCTTCATGCTGATGTGGGAGCATTTCAGCGCACGGGGGCGGAACGCCTCACGCAATCAGGCTGGACGGTGTATGCGAAGGGAATGTATCGGTGCTTAAAGCGATTGCACAAAAAATTCGATTTGCCAATGTATATTACCGAAAACGGTATTGCTACCGACGACGACGAATGGCGTAAAGTCTTCATCCGCAAGCATCTCCGGCAAGTGCACAAAGCCATCGGGAAGGGAATGGATGTGCGGGGGTATTTTTATTGGTCGAGTATGGATAATTTTGAGTGGTCGTATGGTTTTGAGCCGCGTTTCGGACTTATCCACGTTGATTATGCCGATGATTGCAAGCGCACGGTACGCGACAGTGCTTGGTACTATGCGGATATTATCGCTAAACGTGGCTTCTGGCAGGACGAAACCGCGAAAGAATCTTCGGAAACGGTGAAATAAACGTCTGCATTGAGTCGCTGTTATTGCATACTGTTTCCAATATCACACACACAGATATTTTTCCACAAGAGGCACAATAAATTTTAGAAAATGTCAACTGCGTTGTAAATTACGCGCCAATTCTAAATCGCGCAAAAACTATGATGACACCGCCTACACAAGAAGAAAAAGAGCAGCTTCGTGGACGCACGAAAGAAGAGCGTCAGCAGCAATCCCGTCAAGAAGACGCGGATTTGATTCGACGCGCCTCGCAGGGCGAGCAGACTGCCTTTAAGCTCTTGGAAAAAAAATATCGCGGCGCTATCACGAGCCTCATCCGCCGAATGATGAATAATCATCCGAACGATATTGATGACCTCGTGCAGGAGACATTTATCAAGGCATTTCAAGCAATCGGGAATTTCAATAATGAATATGCCTTCTCAACGTGGCTCTACAAAATTGCCTCCGATCACTGCATAGATTTTCTTCGTAAAAAACGGCTTAAAACCTTCTCTATTGACCAGCCTATCGAAACCAAAGAAGGTTCGGTCGAATACGAAATCTACGACGATTCCGCTACGCCTGACTTAGAACTCCACAGCCGCGAACGCGCCAAGCTGATTCGCACGGCTATCGAAGAATTGCCGGAAAAATACCGCGTCGTTATCCATATGCGTCACGAAGAGGATATGGATTATCAGGAAATTGCCGACAAACTGGACATTCCGCTTGGTACGGTGAAGGCGCATCTTTTCAGGGCGCGGGCGATGCTCTATAAAAAACTCAAGGGCGAAGTGGTGAATTTCTACGAGTAAAAAAGTAAAGCACGTAAGCCATCTATCCGACTACTATTTCCTACCCTTTTTCTTTTGCATTGTGGCTCGGTCGCTCACGTAGCCGCGCTCTTTATCGTACAACGCAATTTGTTCTGCGGTAAGAATTTTCCGTGCTACGATGTGTGCATTCAAATGTGCAAACCGAATTTTTCCCTGCAATTCCCCGATACGTGCCGTGAATTGATGAACGTTTATGCTGTCCGCCTTCACTATCCTGAAGACGCTATCCAGCATCTGCTCTTGTTCAATCAAGCTATTGCCCAACGGCACTGTTTCACTGTGCATCTGGTCGAATGTCTTTTCTAGGATTGCAATTTGTTCGGGAGAAAGTCGGAGTTTTTCTTTGAGTTGGAGAATGTGCATTGGTCCCGGATAATGGTTCAGTTCTGCTGCTTTTGCTAGTCCCATACCGCGCCCCATGCGATAGCCGTCTATCATCTCGTCGGATAATGCCTTGATTGAGCGCTGCTCTTCGCCCGAATAGGGTGCGGCTTGTGTTGCCTGATGTGCTGTGTTATTATGGTGCTGGGCAGTTGCTGTGGCGTATCCCAGAAAAAAAAGTAGGGCAATCATTGATTTTATCATGGCTCAATGGAAAGAGAAATGGGGAAATTGTTTTTTCTTTGTATGAATCTCCGAACTCGCATACGTTGTTTTGAGAATTTACTGTGCCTCAACCTTCCTCCAAACTGTGCTGCGTTCAATACCGAGTTTTTTCATGCGTGATTGCAGCGTTTTGGCGTTGATACCCAGCATTGCCGCCGCGCCTTTGTTCCCGCTCACGCGCCCTGCCGTATGCTGCAAGACACGTAAAATATGAGTACGCTCTACTTCTTCCAACGGCAAAAGTACCGTGTTCACTGCGGTTAAGCTCTGCGGGAGTGTCGCCATGATATTGTGCATACTCGTCGTCGGCTCGTTGGTCTTCCCGACACTGCCAACGTCAAGCGTCCCGCCGCTGGAAACGATAACGGCCCGCTCGATAACATTTTCCAGCTCTCGGATATTGCCGCTCCAGTCATAGCGCAAAAGGCGCATCATATCTTCTTCGGCAATGCGCCGATATTGTTTACCGAGTTTACGAGCATACTTTTGTGCAAAATGTTCTGCCAAAATTGGTATATCTTCAATGCGCTCACGCAAGCTGGGAAGCTGTATGGTGAAGACATTCAGCCGAAAAAACAGATCTGTGCGGAAGGAGCCTTTTTCGACTTCGCGCTCCAGTGTGCGATTGGTAGCCGCAATCACGCGCACATTCGTCGTCAGCACTTGCGAGCCGCCTACGCGCTCAAACTCTCGTTCCTGAAGCACTCTGAGGAGCTTCGCTTGCAGTTCAAGTGGGAGTTCGCCGATTTCATCCAGAAAAATTGTTCCACCGTTTGCCAATTCAAATTTCCCGATACGCCGCTCAGTTGCGCCCGTGAAAGCGCCTTTTTCATGCCCAAACAGTTCCGATTCGATAAGCTGTGCGGGCAGGGCGGCGCAGTTGAGTTTGATAAGCGCCCGGTCGCTGCGTGGCGAGCGGTTATGGATGGCGCGGGCGATAAGCTCTTTTCCTGTACCTGTTTCGCCAGTCAGCAGCACCGTCGAATCCACGCCCGCTACTTGCTCCACCAGTCGTAGAACACGCTTCAAAGCAGGGCTTGAGCCGATGATTTCATCAAAATTAACCGAAGTTTTGATTTCTTCTTGCAAGTAATTGCGCTCTTGTTCGAGCTGAAATTTGAGTTGCGAGATTTCTTCAAAGGCAAACATATTGCGCATCGCAAGTTCAATCTGCGGTGCAAGGCTCTTGAGCAGCTGCAAGTCGTCATCGGTGAAAGCGTATTCAGTGCCGCTTGCTATCACGAGTGCGCCTACTTCATGCTTGTCGTCCACCGTATTATTCCAGATGTTCACATAAATAATGGAACGAACGCCGTGATGGTCGCGTATAAAGGCACCAATTGGGTTCTGTTCGCAAAAGTGAGTGAAGGATTCACCCGTGTACAAGGCTGTTGTACGCAGTGGGCTGACCATATTGCCCTTCGATGCCAAAGGATTCGGCTCACGCTCCACTGGCTGAAATACGCCGTGTTCGTTTGCTCGGTAGTTCGCAAACTCGGTCATTTCTCCGGCACTATTCAGGACGCGCACACCAAGAAAATCCAAAGGAATAATATTCTGCAATTCATTTGCCACGCTGCTGAACATGGCATCACGGTCTTTAATTGTTTTCACGGTCACCAGCGCATTATTCACGGCAAGGCGCATAATTGCTTCTTGCTCGCGGCGGCGGAGTTCGTCGTAGGTGAGAGCGTTATTCACTGCTACCGAAATCTGACCCGCTACTTGCTCAAGTAACGGTATATCGGGCGCATAACGCTTACGGGAAGCAAGCACGAGCAAGCCGATAATGCGTCCGAGAGATTTCAAGGGGACAACCACCAATTGCTTGATACCGATTTCTTTCATGTAACGAAAAGGGACGTAATTGGGATATTGCTCGAAAAGCTCTATTGCATCAAGCCTGTGCGCGGTTGGGTCTGCCAAAAACAGTTCCACCGGAGAATCTTTGATAGGATTCCGAAGCATCATCACACCGTGCTTTTTCATTTCCAAGCCAACGGGGTCTTCCTTCGCTTTCTGCGTTTGACCGTGTAGCAGAGATGTTTGTACGGTCGTTGTCCGTTCACCGCGAGCATTTTTTTTACTCCCCGGAAGGGCTACGCTGCGCATAAATGCTTGCGTATGCGTTTGCTCGGCGTTCAGTGTCAGCACGACGCACATTTCAAAAGCGAAGAGTTCGCGAAGGGTATCGGCAATAAATC
>JANYDO010000280.1 GCA_025363605.1 Candidatus Kapaibacterium sp. | reverse complement strand
GATGAAGCTACCCGCAAAAAACTTCGCTGTGTCCACGCCTTTGCCGCCGGACAAGAATTTGCCGCTCTGTCGAAAGAGCTAGGGATTCACGAGCAAAGCAGTCGCTCGTATATCGCCATCTATATCCGAGGCGGCTTTGCCGAATTATGCGCGGCAATCAAGCGTCCGCGTTCGGGTCAGTTGACTGCTGACCAAGAGCAGGCGTTCAAACAGGTTCTGTTGACCTCCCGTCCGGCTGACCACAAACTCGAAGGAAATATCTGGACGGGTGCGGTAATGTGCCAGTACCTGAAAGCCACGTACGGTGTTGCCTATAAGAGCGGTATCTATGACCTGTTGGAGCGTTTAGGGCTGTCCCATCAACGCGCTCATGCCGACTATGGCAATGCCAAACCCGAAGACCAAGCGGCGTTTATTCGGGACTTGGGACAAGCACTCCAGCAGGCAGATGACCATCATGCGGTCGTCAGTTTCGATGAGTTCTCGGTTGGAGCAATTCCCACGCCCCATTACGGGTGGGCGGTGAAGAACACCCGCCCAACGGTGAAAACAGACGAAAAAAAAGAGCACGAACCAACGGATTGCTCGCCATAGATATGTTCAGTGCAGAGGTCTTTTTTCAAGCCTCGGAAACGGCGCAGTCGCTTGACATTGCAGGGTACTTTGCCGACCTTGTCCGGCGCTATGATGCTCGTGGTTATGCGCGATTGGACATATTTCTTGACCGCAACACCACGCATAAGCAGAAGATGCAAAGACTACTGGCAGAGCTGTTGGCTGCCGACGAAATTCGGACTACCATAGCGGTCGAATTTCACTTGATGCCCGCATATTCTCCGAAGCTGAATCTGGTGGAGTATGCGATTCATCAAATTCGACTTCAGGTCTTGCATCACGCCGATTGCAAGCACTCGCTCCCGCACTTTATTGAGCGTATCAAGACCGTGTGTTCGGCAGGAGCGATATTTTCCAAAGAACAGATTATCAACATCGTAGGACACATCGAATCTCTTGTCTCTAAAAATACAAATCAATCACCCGAAAGGGAATAGAAGAAACGACGGTGCTACTGACGATATTTACGGGAAAACGCGACGAAGTGCTATGGAGAACGCACGATAGCACAACTCTGAAAAGTATTGCTCTTCGCAATACTGCCCTTCGTAATATTGCCCTTCGCACGGAAGACGTGCAGGCAGGTACCTGCATCTATGCCGTTGTGAGTGCGTCACTTCCTGCCCCCGCCGTTTTGCCAACAGATTTTGACGAAGAGCGCTATGCCGCTTCACTTGGTGCTTCGTTCCTAGCGCAAGCGGATGTGCGCAACGTCGCCATTACGGAAGAGCGCCGGACGGTGCAGCATTTTTTCACAATGGTAGCACAAAAGCTGGAACGTCGTATTGACAGGCTTTTCCCGCCAGAAACCGCTCCTTTTGCCCTTGCCTTGCTAACGGGAAATACCGAACGCCTCAGTTTTGAGACCAAACGCGAATATGCCCGCACAGGAACCGTCCACGTGCTTGCCGTCAGTGGCTTGCATATTGGACTGCTTATGGCGATAATTCTTGTGCCACTTGCCTTTGTGCGTCAGGCAGCCTTGCGGTGGGCGCTGTCGGTGTTCGGCATTACCGCCTTTGTGCTACTCACAGGCGCCGCGCCTTCTGCCATTCGGTCGGCGGTGATGGCAGCACTGTTTCTGCTGGCTTTTGCCACTCAGCGTCCCGCACGGTTGCTGAATGTCATTGCGCTCAGTATTGTGCTTGTACTTGCTTGGGAGCCTGTCTTGCTCTACTCTCCGGGTTTCCAAATGTCGGCGGCGGCAGTGCTGGGCATTGCGCTGACGTTGCCGATTTTTGAACAAGGCTTCCTTCGTCTTTTGGGCGTTCGTGTTGTGATTCGGCGGAGAGATTTCCCCGTGCGCTCGGCGCTTGCAACGGCATTAGGTGTTACGTTTGCCGCGTCGCTTGCGGTTGCGCCGATTGTGGCATGGTATTTCGGTGTGGTTTCGTTTATTTCTCCGCTTGCTAATCTTGCTATTGTACCGCTCAGTTCCGCAGCAATGATTTATACCCTTGCGAGCGTCGTGTTTTCAGGCTTCTGGGGCTATGGCGCAGAACTTTTTGCCGAGACAGCGCATGCGTGCTTGCTCTGGATGGATATGCTGAACCACTACGCCGCCGAACCACGCTTTGCTGCTCTGGAGGGGCGCTCTGCTTTTGTGGCTTCGCTTTGTCTCTCCGCATCCATGCTGTATTGCGCCTTGGCGGTATCGTGGCGTATTCTTGCCTTTCGAGCAGGTGTAGTCTGCATCGCGGGAGCATTGGTGGCGTTGTCGTTGCCCGTAGATGCCCCTTTGCCGCAAGTACAAATCATACCGCGAGAACAGGTCGTGGCGGCTGTTGTGTCTCTCCGCCGCCATTGTATTCTTCTTTTGCAAGACCGTCGTAATGGTAGCATTTGGGGCGAGAGACCTAAAGCGGACATTGGTTTAGAGCGGTATGTACAAGAGTATTGCCTTTCAGAGCAGGATTCGCTTACCGTTTGCACGACCGGTGCGGCTTCTATGCTCATTGCCTCACGCATTGGCGAGCTATTGGCAAAGCACTCTGCTTCTCTGCAACCGCACACAATGTCTCAAGCACCTGTGCCGATGCGTGTCATAGCACAATCTCTGCTCTACAAAGACCCGCGATTTTTTGCGGCGTTGGACACACTCTCTGCAAAGGGGATTCTGGTTTGTTCTGCAAGCGATATGCTGAAGCATAGCGGTATCCTGCGGCTTGCGGAAACCGTTTCATCCAAAGAAAAACAAGGAAAGAGCAGTTCTGTCGCATGGGAGAGCGAGCGCTGCCGACTTATCGTGAGCGTTCAAGAAGGCAGCCATGCGAGGCAAGCGGATAGCCTCATTTTGCCCAAAGTGACGGAATATCGTACGTGGTCGTGGGAACGGTAAGGGCGTTACGACGTGAGAGGAGAAAAGAAGTATTCCCCCGAAGGCAAGGCACAATCAAGACTTTGCGCTGCCACTGCGAAAATCCCGTGCAAATTACGCGGATTCTTGCTAATTTTGTGTACGGTTGCTTTTATGTGAGCAACCATACTGTACTTTTTTCACCCAATCAAAGGATTTGGTATGCCATACGACCCGCTGCTTGTAAAACCAATGCGCGAAGAGCTTACCCGCGTTGGTTTTCAGGAAATGCTTACGCCGGAGGCTGTGGACAGCGCTCTAACGCAGCAGGGAACAACCTTTGTCGTTGTCAACTCTGTTTGCGGATGTGCTGCCGGTGGCGCTCGCCCTGCGGCTGCTCTTGCTCTGAAAAATGAATCGCTCCCCGACCGCATTGTAACGGTCTTTGCGGGGCAAGACACGGAAGCCGTGCAGCATCTGCGCTCGAAATATTTGCAAGGGATTCCGCCTTCTTCGCCTTCTATGGCGCTCTTTCAGGACGGACAGCCCGTTGCCGTTATTCACCGCCACCACATCGAAGGCAGAATGCCGGAAACTATCGCCGAAGCCCTCAAGGGAATGTTCGACGAATTTTGCGCAAAAGAAGCCGTTGCTTAACCTGAGACGATATCTCGTATAAGCATGATATAATGCGGCGTTGACAGCTTTGCAGCCTCAACGCCGTTTTTCATTGGTTCGCTCTTGATCCAAATCCTCTCACCTCTTACAAGATTCTTGCAGCATGAATCTTCTCAAAAATTTTCCTTCATCGCCATTTCTCGTGTTCGTCATTGCGGCGGCATTTTTCGTGGCGTATGGTTCCTTTCTTGTGATGACACAGCTTGCGGCGAGTCCGTTTGTGCTGTTTGCATCCTCGGTGTTCCTTCTCTATCCCTTTCGCAACGATTCCGTCCACGTCTGGCGAATGATGACGCTTCTCTGCCTTACGTTTGCCGTCTGGCTCTTTCGTGAGGTAGGAAGCCTTTTTGCGCCATTTTTTGTCGCCTTTGCCTTCGCCTATCTCTTCGAGCCGGTGGTCGTTTTCTTGGAAAGCAAAAAGTTACCGCGCTGGCTGACGGCGGGTTTGCTCGTTGTCGGTTTTATCAGCCTTGTGGCTGCGATAGTGATTTTGGTTTTTCCGGTGATTCTGGCGCAACTGAACGATATTATCCGCGAAATGTCCACGCTGATTACCCGCGCGACAAATTACCTCGAAAGCCGCCAGTTCTTTCGCTTGCTTTCCAGCTATGGCTTAAATTCGCCGCAAACCCGCGAACTTATCCAGCGCGAACTCGTGCCGCGCTTGGAAGGCTCATTCAATCTCATCTTGCGGACATTGCTTTCGTTTTTGAGCAGCCTTTCGGACGTGGCAACGCAAGTGGTGAACGTGATTCTGACACCGATTTTGATGTTTTACTTTGTCAAAGATTTCGACAAACTGAAAGCATTTATCGTGAAGGTCTTGAGCGGCAACAACGCCAAATTGCTTTTCGATTTACGCCGCATCAATGCTATCGTGAAGGCATATATCGGCGGACAAGCTATCGCTGCGGTGATGATAGGCACGGTGTCGAGTATGGTGTTTTTTGCTTTTGGCATCCCTTACGCGGGCGTTATCGGTACGGTCTGTGGGCTGCTGAATCCGATTCCGTATATCGGAATGTTTTCCAGCATTATCATCGGCTTGATAACGGTGGTGGTGGTGGGTTCGGGCGATTCGATTGTGTTTGCATTTGCCGTTATTACCTCTACAATTTTAGTCTTGCACCTCGTGGATAACTACGTCCTTCAACCGCGCATTGTCGGGCAGCGCGTAGGCTTGCACCCGCTTGTGATGATTGCATCCCTGCTGGGCTTTGGGCATTTTTGGGGTATCGCGGGCTTGCTGATGGCAGTGCCACTTATGGCAAGCATGATGATGTTCTTCAATGACTGGCTCACGGCGAAACTTGCTGCTGAGGAAGCGCCGGAAATGGCGATAGAACCTGCTATTGCCGATGCGATGTGAGAATTTTGTTACCGGATAAATGAAGGTGTTTTGACACGGATTGAAGAGAATTTCACAGATTATACGGATTTTTTTTGGACACGACGGGAAACCATTCTACCCCTGTCCCTTTATCATCTTTACTATTTTTCCATGACCAACGACTTTCAGCGTGAAATCACGCGCCGCCGCACTCTTGCTATCATTTCCCACCCCGACGCGGGCAAAACTACGCTGACGGAAAAACTCTTGCTCTATTCCGGTGCCATTCGTTCTGCCGGAAACGTGATGGTGGGCAAGCACAAAGCCACCGTCTCTGACTGGATGGCGATTGAGCAGCAGCGCGGTATTTCGGTTTCGTCCAGTGCTGCGCGCGTGGAATACGACGACTACATCCTGAACATTCTGGACACTCCCGGTCACCAAGATTTCAGCGAAGACACGTACAGGACGCTGATGGCGGTGGACTGCGCCATCATGCTTCTGGATGCGGGCAAGGGCGTACAGGAGCAAACCATCAAGCTCTTCAAGGTGTGTCGCGACCGTGGTATTCCCATTATCACGTTCATCAACAAAATGGATCGTCCCGCGCTTGACCCCTTTGAGCTTTTGGATAATGTCGAAAAAGTGCTCAATATCACCGCCGTCCCGATGACGTGGCCAGTGGGCGACGGTCAGGATTTTCGCGGTGTCTATGAACGTCAGGACAAACTTTTTCACTTTTTTGAGCGCACTACGGGCGGTATGTTCAAAGCCCCTATGCGCCTTGCCGACATTCACGACGAGCATATTCGCGCCTCGCTGGGCGAAAAAGCACACGCAAAACTTATCGAAGATTTGGAAATGGTCGAAGTCGTGCTGCCACATTTCTCCCAAGACGATTTCTTTGCAGAGCGCATTACGCCTGTGTTCTTCGGGAGCGCTATTACGAACTTCGGCGTAGAAAATTTCTTGCAATCGCTCATTGACCTCGCGCCCGTGCCGCAAGGAATGAACGCTTCCACAGGTGTTATCGCGCCCGACAGCGATTTTTTCTCCGGCTTCATGTACAAAATGCAAGCGAACATGAACAAATCGCACCGCGACCGCATTGCGTTTTTTCGGGTTGTTTCGGGCAAATTTGAGCGCGGCATGACGGCGAAACATTTCCGCTCCGGCAAAGAAGTGAAACTGAATTATCCCTTCCAAATTTTCGGGCAAGACCGCGAAATCATTGACGAAGCATTTCCGGGCGACGTGATTGGCTTGTCGAATCCGGGCGTGTTCCGCGTTGGGGATGTGCTCTCGACGGGCACGGACTTTACCATTCCCCAGTTTCCGCGTTTTGCGCCGGAGATTTATGCAAAGGTTATCCCGAAAAACGGTTCGTTCTCAAAGTCTTTCCGCAAAGGCGTGGAGCAGCTTGGCGAGGAAGGTGTGGTACAGATTTTCGGCGATATGCACGGCAGCCCGATTCCGCTCATTGCGGCGGTGGGCGAACTGCAATTACAGGTCTTCCAATCCCGCATGGAATCGGAGTACAACGAAATTATCACGCTGGAGCGCCTACCCTTTACGCGCACACGCTGGCTTGGTGGCGATGTGATGCCTGCCTCGTCCACACTCACCTACGCTCTGGACGAACAAGGGCGCAAAGTCGTTCTTTTCCGTAGCGATTGGGAAATGAACTATCATTTGGAGCAAAACAAAGGTTTGGTGCTGTTGGAGAAGCCGCCGGAGGAAGTGCAGGCGTAGGCGTGATGAATTTTTCTTTGCTCACGTGCGCTTGTGTGCTATATTGGGCGCTTGATGAGGTATCTCTGTGTATTCTTGTCTCTTATTTATTATTTTGAATTCAAGTTGTAAACAAAGCTGTAAACAAACAGATTATTTTATATTGCGTACCTTCATTGTGTTCTAAAACCGAAACCGCCAAATTTCTACCTACGGAACCGATGAAGTTTACGCCCCGATAACTACGGGGCGTTTTTGCTTGCATTGTAGGTATAGCGCTTGGCGGCGCTCGGTTTTAATGCTTGTACTAAACGCCCTTTTTTATTCGGAGGTCGCTATGCCGAATGTGCATTGGAGATTATCCATTGGTGTTGATGCCCTAGGTACAAGCCCGCGAACTACGGCTCATCTGTATTCGCTGCTTCAGGAAGTTTTTCCCGAAGTCCTGATTATTCCTTTTGCAGAGACACATACCCCTGCTGACATTGGTTCTATGATGTAGTTTCCGACTCGCCTGCTGACCCTGAAATACTGGCACTATATCGCTCCGGTGGCGCGGCACTGATTCCTATTGCGGATGCAGCCCAAACCCTGCCCGGACTGCGCCATGCCACACCTCTTTTGCTTCATCATCCTGTCACGCCGGAGGGACTGGCGGAGATTGTAGAGCCTCTTCGTAATCACCTGGCTCTGAGGTGGCTTTAGCGCGGGATGGAGGAACTTGTTCCTAATACTACGCGTCATGGTGGCTCTGCAAAAGAAACCTCGCCCATTCTGACCTTCCCGACGGCACGAGGCTATCAAGAATGGGATGCAAGGACGGTTATCTGTTTTGAATCACAAGGGGAAAGCAGCCTACTGCAATACGAAACAGAGGGCGTTCTGTCTGAAAAAGAAGTTTTTATGCGGCTTGGAGCCATTGAGAGTTATCTCGGTGAATGTGCAATGGCTAATAATTTTGTGCGTGTTCATAAATCCACTGTCGTTCACTTGCGGCATATTCACTCGGCAGCGCCCACAAACGGCAACGCTTCAGGGAAAGACCTCGTGCTGCACCTCACGGGCGGCAGAACGTGCGTATGTTCTCGTACCTACAAGAGTGTCTTCCACGAAGCAATGATGCGCTTTGCGGATCACGAGGGCGGTTCATGGAAAAAACAGGGCGGGTTGTGGAAACGGGGTTGAACGGATGAAAAAGGCGTTGCATATTTGTACTTCAAAACAAACAAACAAAAGCCGCTTCACAAAATGATAATTGTTGCGTAGAGAAAGTTCGATACTTTTGCACTTGAGACTTCTTGAGTTCAAGAATCAAAGTCAACTCCAAACTAATTTTACCAAGACAATGCCACAATCTAACCCTGAAGAACTTGTAACCAGTGTCCGCCAGATAATAAGTATACTCAGTATACTTGTAGCGCTGGTATCAATAGGATTAGCCATACCGTTGATACAGGGCAAAATACCTATGAATGAAATATATGGTGTAAAGATTCCAAAATCATTTACGTCTGAAGAAAACTGGTATAAGATCAATACATACGGTGCTAAAGTTGTGATTATTCTTCATGGAATTCCCTTAATACTCTTTGGCATTATTGGATTCTTTATACCTTTTAGGAGTGTTGGACAAATATTGATTTCCTTTCTGCTTGTAAATTCTATGTTAGGCATTTGTGTGTATATGATTTTTCAATTTGGTAAAAAATTACCTTAGTTTTTTTTAATTTTATTCAGAAATTTTTATGATAACTCTGTTCAATAAACTATTTCTTCGTGCCCGGTTTGTCGTGCCAATTTGTATGAGTGTTGTTATTGTGAGCTGTTCCGACGCTATAACACAAGCTACGCAGCCAACTGTGGCAGAAAAGCATCAATACTCTGGTGAAGATTATTATTTAGGGATTTTTACTGGATCTGGTGAAGTTGTCAATTCAATACCTGAAATTCGAGATTGTCTAAAAATGACGGAAACTTTACTTAAGACTCCCGAAATGCGGCAACAACATATTGAATTCCAAAAAAAGATTATGTCTTCAATGGAAAGTATTGAACCTAATTTTTTTCAA
>JANYDO010000481.1 GCA_025363605.1 Candidatus Kapaibacterium sp. | reverse complement strand
GAATTATGTACGTTTCAATACTTGACGATGACAGGACTTCCATTGCATATTAGGTTGGTGAAGAGTATCTGAGAAATATCCTTTACCGACGATGAAATGGGAGTTCCTGTGTTTTTTGAAAAAAATGCTAAACAACTTCATAAATTGCTCGCGTCCGTCTGCTGGTTCGCTGAATTTCATTTTCTTCCGGTGTCAAATTTGGATCGTACTGATACGGATCAGAATACGGATCGCTTGGGTCTGAGCCTGCAAGACCGGCACGAACATGATTCAAGTGCATTGAATCCAAAATGCTTTCGCTTTGAGCAACCAGCGCAAGAGATGCTTGTTGTTTTTTCATTGTCATACTCCAGAAAACAGTAGATAAAGAAAGTAGATATTACCCTTCAAAAATACAGCTAACACCCCCCACGAAACAATAGCACGGGAGTGAGTGTAGGCAAAAACGGAGTGAACGCAAAATCGAAATCACCTTCAAGCCTCACTTTTCCCTTCCGCGATGGCAAGAATTTTTTCGCCGTTCGGTTTTTTTTGTGCGAAGTTTACAAAAAATATAGCGTACCGCCTTGAGCACGGTCAAAAAAGCAGACCAAATCGTTACTCTCGAAGAAGGGCGCATCATCGAACACGGCACCCACCGCGAGCTAACGGATTTGCGAGGAGCGTATTATCATCTCGTGAAGAATCAGTTGGAGTTGGGAAATTAAAAAAGGCTGCTCGTTAGAGCAGCCTTTTTCTAATACAATACTTCTAAAATTAACATTCACAAAAATCACTACCACCACACATGGCAGGACTGGTAGCACCACCACAACCACAATATGATTGATTGGTACATTCAAGAGGTTTGGCAGTACAGTATGGTGTACAAACTTGAGTGTTACCAGGAATACAGGCTGGTTGAGTTCGTGGTGGAGGTGCTGTACATTCATCTCTATACTTAGTAAAGTCATCCCCAGCTTTAATTGTTTTTATATCACTTATTGATGATGTAATAAAACTCGCAACCTGCAACTCATCCAAGCGCAATTTTTGTTTTTGCTCAATCATGTCAAAACTCCAAAAAGGTAAAAAAATACTTTAAAAACTTATGCTACAAAAATATGCCTCTTATCCCCACAAAACAATAGCACGGGAGTGAGCGTAGGCAAAAACGGAGTGAACGCAGAAACGAAATCATCTTCAAGCCTCACTTCTCCTCTCCTTGAGGGCAAAATAATTTTTCGCCATTCGGTTTTTTTATGCGAAGTTTGCAGAGGTGAGCTGTGCATTGTGCTTCTGTCTCCCACTATTTGAATAACCAACATCATCCATTTTGCCTCTATGCCTCACGCCTCCATTGACAATCTCGACCTTCGCTCGGAAGAAGTCCAAGAAGTTCTCAGCTTTATCCCGCATTGGATTATTCGCTGGGGTATTACGGTACTCCTTTTTGTGGTTATTGCCCTTTTTGTGTTGGCATATGTGGTAAAATACCCCGACGTGCTTCCGGCAAAAATCACCATCGTCACGCAAAATCCGCCCGTGCATATTCTCACGCGCTCTGCGGGAAAACTGATGAGTCTGAACGTGGCGGACAAAGGCTACATCAAAGCCGATAGTATTTTGGCAATTCTGGAAAATAACGCCGTGACGGCAGACGTTCAATCCGTAAAGCGTACTCTTGGCAGCGTTCAAACGGCGCTCTTGAACAACAACACCGACGAACTACTCCGTTTTAGTCTTCCCACCAGTTTGCGCTTGGGCGATGTGCAAGCAGAATACGGCGTGTTCCTGCAAAATCTGAACGAGTACAAATCCTTTCACCAAATCTACAAACGCTACTTCGACAGCCGCATCACGACACTTGGCAGTCAACTCGATTCATACACCGAACTGACAAGCAAACTCACCAAGCAGCAGGACATTGCCAAGCGCGAAGAGGAAATGGCACGGCGGAAATTTGATTCCGACAAAGGATTATTTCAGAAGAAATATTTGTCGGAAGTAGAGCTCAATGCTTCCGAAAGCGCGTACCTTGCAAAACGCTCGTCACTGGAAAACGCCGGCTCGGCAATGGTCAATAATAACGTGCAGATTGCAACATTCCAGCGCAACGTGCTCGACCTCAAGCAGCAACGCGAAGAAAAAGAACGCTCGACGGCACTGGCGCTCCAAGAATCGCTGAACCGTTTGCAAAATAGTATTACGGGATGGGAGCAACGCTATTGCATCATCGCGCCTGTCGAAGGCACGGTCTCGCTGACGAAGTATTGGGCAACAAATCAGTACGTCGCAATGGGCGACGAAATGCTCACCATCATTCCAGGCGAACAAAAAATGATTGGCAAAATTATGATGCCTGTCGCGGGTTCGGGCAAAGTGAAGGTCGGGCAGCGCACGAATATCAAATTCGACAGCTATCCCTTTCAAGAATTTGGTTCGGTGGAAGCCGTCATCGAAAGTATTTCGCTTATCCCCAACAATAACCAATACGTCGTCACGGTCGGGCTTCCGAACGGACTAACGACGACGTACAAAAAGAATCTCGCCTTCCAGCAGGAAATGCAAGGCAATGCGGAAATTATCACCGAAGACCTCCGCATTTTGGAGCGGGTGTTCAATCAATTCCGCTATATTTTCACGAATGCGGTGCGGTAAAATTTTTCGTGTATCAAAGGGCGCTACATCAAGACAACAGTGTCGTTTTAACTTTTTCGTTTTACGGGGTTAGCGATTTCTGTTTGCTTTCTAGTGCAAGAATTTCAATTTCAAGTTTGCGGGTTTCTAATTCCAGTTCTTTTTCGCGGAGAAGAAGATTCCGTTCTTGTATTTCCAGTTCTTTCATTTTATACCCCAACTCGTCTTTTGCCCGCTGTCGTGCGAATTGCATATACTGGTAAGCAAGTCCGAATGCACCAACGACAGTCGGCAAACCCAGAAAGGGAATCGCCAACATAATAAACGTTGTTGTGTCCATACAGTTTTTCTCGTAAGAAATGTAACCTTCGTGAACTATCTGGCACTCTAGGGCAGCGTTGATAAAAACTGCTCCCGTCTTTTGCGTACGTTAATTTTGATGAGAAAAGGCGCGAAACGAATACCCGTTTTTTGAAAATTTACTCGTTTGCCCCCTTGATAAAGGGGGAACGGGGGATTCAAACGCTGATGCGTCTTGTGACAAATCCCCCATTCGCTTCGCTCATCGCCCCCTTTGTCAAGGGAGCTGATTTGGTGAGGCTTGCAACCTTACGTTGATGCAGCACATCTTGTCCGACTTCATCATCTCTCATGGCTATCTCACTTCTACGTTTGACAACGCTTCATCATTTGAAAAAACGTGCTAATCGTTTTCGTATATCGTGCTGTACCGTCGGGCTGGCTTTTTCCAACGAATCAATAAGAATTTTTACAGCGCTGCGAACTTCTTTGTCAATCTTTTTTTGATTGTCGGCTTCATCCGAAGAAAAAGGTTCACTGAACCCTTTTCCCGATTTTTTTTGTGCCGGCGTTTTCAGAGCGCTTTCGCGGGCACGTCGAATCTGCGTTTTGACGGTATCGTATTTTTGTCCGGTTTCTTCGGCAATCGCGGTAATCGTCAGTCGTTTGTCTCCTGCTTTCATTCTGC
>JANYDO010000473.1 GCA_025363605.1 Candidatus Kapaibacterium sp. | reverse complement strand
TTGTTTCCGCTTCGGGCTTGAACTCCTCCGCGAATGGCAGAGAACGGACATCGAACGGCTTGAGGTCTGCTTCGTATTGGATTCTTGAACTTTCAAAGAACTTTCGTGCTGATGAGCTATCTAAATGTGTACGGTACTGAAGTGAAGATGACATAATGTATACAACGATTTATTTCAGCAACGCTGGTGTAAGCGAAACAATGATGTATCAATCTACTGATAAGGGAAAGCAATGGAAGCAAATAGGAAAAACAGTAGGAGCATTTACTTCGCTACAAAAAATTGATACAACTCTATTTATTCTAACGAGAGATATTTCACCTGTACCTCAAAAACTATTACGCTATCACTTAAACATACCTCAATGGAAAATTTTATTTCCTGTAAGTGATTCTGAAAAAGAGTCTTACATTGTTACTATACATAAAATAGGTAAACGTCTTTTGTATGCTGATGGTAACAATGGTATTTACTCTTCCGATGACTTGGGCGAAACATGGCAATCCGACAAACAAGGCTTACCACCTACATTTTTTATCAATCAATTTGTTACTATTGGCAATTTTGTCTATGCTTTGGGGTCGGTATTTGGCAAAGGCGGCATTATTTATCGTGCCTCCCTCTCTCCACTTACCAGCATCAAAGATGAATATTTCACGCCTGTCTCCACCGAACCGTGTTTCCTTGAGCAGAACTACCCTAATCCTGCGCACGATTTTACGACCTTGCGCTGGCGTATTCCGAAAGACATGACCGTTACGCTGACAGTCTATGACTCATATCGTCGTCCGATAATGAAGCCAATATCGGCTGCACAAACACTAGCAGGAATACAGGAAACTATTCTTGATATTCGGTCTTTGCCGACGGGAACATATCTTGTTCTGTTAAGAGCCGGACAAAATATTTGTACGAAGTTCATAACGGTTATACACTAAACGAAAGAAACATCAATGAAAACAATATCAATATTCTTTATCCTCTTCACTTTTGCCCTGCCACTGACAGCACAGCGCTTGCTGTGGCAGCCTGTTAATGGACAAGAAGTCACCATACCTAGTGTGAGTTATGTGAATAATCTCATAAATATAGGTGAACGAATATTAGTGGCAACAACGAATAAAGGTATTTTCCGCTCACCAGATGAAGGGCGAACATGGCAAGAGAGTAATCAAGGACTTTCCACGACTGATACACGCACTATTACAAAAGTTGGCAATATTGTATTATGCGGGGTAAATGGCTCGCTCTTAACACAAGGAATATTTGCTAGTGTAGATTCAGCAAGAACATGGAAAAGGGTATCAACTTTTGGTGCTTATCTTTTTCTATATGCACTTGGTACAAAAGTATATGGCAATGGTGGCTCAAGCCCATTTGAGTCCCTTGATACAGGAAAGACATGGAAACCACTAATGGTTGATACGCTCGGCTTCAGCTATCACTTTTCCCTTGATAATAACTCCCTTTATACAACAACCTATACCCGACCACCAGCCTATCCGAGTACTCTTTTTTATCAATCTGCCGACACTGGAAAAAAGTGGGTATATCTTGGACATAACTATGGAGAATTTGAGGATATTAAGCGTATAGATTCAATCCTATTTATTACTATTCGTGAGTTTGATGCGTCTCCCGGAAAATTTCTTCGTCTGAATACCAAGACGCAGATTTGGCGAGACCTTTATCCCATAGACTTTGATGGAGTAGGTAGAAGGATTTCTACAATTCACACAATTGGAAAACGTATTTTATATGCTGATAATGGTAATGGGGTGTATTCATCTGATGACTTAGGAGAAACGTGGCAATCTGATAAAGATGGCTTACCAAACTCGTTTGCTATATTCAAATTGCTAACTATAAGCAACAATATCTACGCCGTTGGTACAACCTTACCGACAAGGGGCGGTATTGTTTACCGTGCCTCGCTCTCTCCGCTCACCAGCGTCAACGATGAACGCCTCACGCCACAACTGACCGAACCATGCTTCCTTGAGCAGAACTACCCAAATCCGGCAAATATGATAACAACTCTTCGGTGGCGTGTTCCGAAAGAAACGGAAGTGTCCATTACGGTTTACGACACGTACCGCCGCCCAATCTTGAAGCCCGTAACTTCCTTTCAAACGTCGGCAGGAATCCATGAAACCTTGCTCGACGTACATTCTCTCCCTTCCGGTACATATACCGTGATGCTTCGCACTGAGCAACATATTTGTACCAAACTCATCACCATTATTCATTAAGAGGAAGAATACCAATGAAAGCAATTATCATTATCATCATCAGTTTATTTTTTGTGTTGTCGCTTCCTGCTCAACGCCTCCAATGGCAGCCCCTCAATGGACAGGAGATTACCTTCTTATCCACGACCAACAGCGTTAGTGCATTAGCTGCCCCATATCCAAATATACTCATTGCCGTAACAAGAGAAGGACTTCGTCGTTCGACTGATGTGGGAATAACGTGGCAGGAAAGTAGTAACGGGCTTTCTACAACCGATACTCGCACTATCACAACACTGGGAAATCTTCTTATTTGCGGGGTTGCAGGGAGTTTCAACGAGCAAGGACTTTTTGCAAGTGCTGATACGGCAAAAACATGGAAGCGTATTTCTTCATCATCGTTTGGAACGACCTCGTTTTTAAAGGGTATTGGAGTATCGTTGTATGGCGGTGCTGGTACGAATCCCTTCGTTTCTACTGATACTGGTAGAACATGGAGTATTATTCGCCCTGATACTCTGCCTGGCAGCAGCCTCAGTCAGAGATTCTTTTTTGAAGATAATATTATGTACACCACTATTTTTGCCGATATGGGCAATACATTTTTCTACCAATCTGCTGATACTGGTAAACAGTGGACGCAAATTGGGAGAACAGTCGGAGAATTTTTGGCAATAAAGAAAGTTGACTCTACTTTATTTATTTTGACAAGAAATCTTTCACCTACACTTCAGTACCGTACACATTTAGATAGCTCATCAGCACGAAAGTTCTTTGAAAGTTCAAGAATCCAATACGAAGCAGACCTCAAGCCGTTCGATGTCCGTTCTCTGCCATTCGCGG
>JANYDO010000421.1 GCA_025363605.1 Candidatus Kapaibacterium sp. | reverse complement strand
GTGGGATTGATGGTGCAGCCGCACTCTCCCGCCAGCATTGCCGAAGCGCTTTATTTTGTATTTAGCCACCCATCAGAGCTTGCACGATTGCAGCGTGTCGGACGTGCATTTGCGTTGGTTCGGTTCGATAGCAAACGTCATGCACGTAAGGTAGAGCAAGAATATAGCCACGTTCTACGGCTCTCAACCGGAAATTCGACAAACGATTCTCCCGCAGAAAAAACTCCCTTCCGTCATCGTAGGGCATATCCTCTCAAAACAGCAGCCCTCGAATTTGTTCATCAGATTATAGCTGCACTCTTCTGACGAACTATACTCAGCACACCACATCCACCATGCAGCAGAAAAGAAACTCTCGCCGCATGGTGGATGCTGAGTAATAGAGTTTTTAGCGCTTCACTAACGAACCGCTTCCACGAATGGATTTGGTAATCTCCGGTGTTCCTTTGTAATACACATCTCCGCTACCGCTAATGCTAGCATTCAAGGTTTTCTTCGCAAAAACGTTTGCGCTTCCTGAACCGGAAATCTCCACCGTCACATCATCCGATTCGATGTTATCCGCCATAATGCTGCCGCTACCACTAATACGCACTTCATGTTTTGCGGTCTTACCACCCTTGAAGCGAATAGAACCACTGCCGCTAATACCACTTTGCATCTGCTTTGCATCGAAATCGTTTTCCACCGTTATCGAACCGCTACCGCTTATTTCTGCGCCTTCCAGCACGGGATTGACAATGATGTATTTGAGATGAACATTGTTCCATGAGCCTTTTTTCATACCCAAGATTAATGTGCCGTTATCGCCTACTTCAGTCCGCACATCCTCGATGATGTTATCGTCGGCTTCCACGCGCACCTCGCGCTTTGCGCCTTTGCTCATAACCACATCGCCGCTACCGGTGAGACGAATCTTGGAGAAGTCCGGCACTTCACGCACGTCGGAAACTATTTTGCCGGAGCCGCTTTTTGCGCCCCAAAATTGCGCATGAGCGGTCGGCACAGCCAACAAGGTAATAGCAGTAAACGCAAGGAATACTGAGCTTTTCAAGAAGTGTTGTGTTTTCATGGTCGTAGTAGAAAAAAGGTAAACAATAGAAATATTTTCTCAATATTCTCTTTCGGAGGACTACGCAGAAACCCGCTATAATGTTGCACTCGTTCATAGTTTCCGTGCACTGAATTTGGCATTTTCCTTCCGATACGCTATTTTACAAGCGTAGAGTTTGCACGCATAAAAGCGTAAAGGCGTATCACTTCCATCACATTTCTCTTCAAGACCATGCTTTCCCCATCCAGCTCCCGTCGTCAATTTCTCCATAGCGCCGTTGCAACATCGTCTGCGGCACTCGTCGGTACTACATTGAGTACACCACTGAATGCGGCTCCTCTTGAGCGGAAGCGCGTTCTGCGCATTGCACACTTTACCGATGTCCACGTACAGCCGGAGCGCGGCGCAAGCGAAGGCATGGCAGCCTGCTTGCGGCACATTAGCGCACTTCAGGACAAACCGGATGTGCTTTTCAACGGCGGCGATGCAATTTTCGACGGATTAGAGCAAAACGAGCAGCGTACTCAACTTCAGTGGGATATTTTTTTCGATACGCTCAAGCGTGAAACAAAGCTCCCCGTGCGGCACTGTATCGGCAATCACGACGTATGGGGATGGCTTCAGGACAAAAGCGGAGCCAAAGGCAACGAAGCACGTTACGGCAAAAAATGGGCAGTCGAAGCCTATGGTTTGCCCAATCGGTATTACAGCTTCGCACAAGCCGGATGGCATTTTATTGTGCTGGACAGTACCCAGTCACGAGGAAATATCGGCTACGAAGCCCGCTTGGACAGCGAGCAGTACGAATGGCTGCGAGGCGAACTGGCATCGGTGAAGCCCACAACGCCCGTGCTGGTGATGTCGCATATTCCGATTCTCAGCATGACCTCAGCCTTTTTCCTTCGCAAACAAGAACACAACAGCGATTGGACAATTCAGCGCAATCTCATGCACGCCGACGGCTTGCAAATTCAGCAGCTTTTTCGGAAATTCCCCAATGTGAAAGTCTGTATCTCGGGACACACCCATCTCGTGGATAGGCTGGATTACACAGGAGTAACGTACTTCTGCGACGGGGCTGTGAGCGGCGCGTGGTGGAAGGGTGCGTGGCAGGACTGTGAGCCGGGCTATGCACTTGTGAACCTGTACGATGACGGCACGTTTGAGCGGGAATATGTTGTGTATGGCTGGAAACCAAAAGAGTAGAATGAAGGCGCTGTTTATTTTGGAAGCAGAGGTAACTCCACAATCATCGTCGCACCTTTTCCGGCTTCACTTTCTATGGATACTGTACCGTGGTGCAAATCAACAATCTGCCGTACAACTGCCAGACCAATTCCGCTTGACGGTTCGCCGCCTGTGGGCTGCGCGGAAAGTTTTTGAAAAAAGCCGAATGCCCGCGCTTTGTCCTCTTCGGTGAAGCCCGTTCCTTGGTCTCTGACGGTAAATCTGGCTCGTCCGTTCTGGTGAACAATAGCAACCCAAATTGTACCTCCTATCGGAGAGTATTTTATGGCATTGCCAATAAGATTATCAAATACTTGGAACAGTCGTTGCACATCGCCCAGTACCCAGACTTCTTCGTGAGGAATAAAAATCAGGGTCTGCTCCTTACGTGTCGAGGAATGGATATGATGTGCCAAAACGCCGGACACAATATCTTTGAGTTCCGTCGGTTGCAAGTGTACGTTCAGTTTGCCGACACTTCGCGCAGCAGTATCGAGCAAGTCGCGCACCAAAGCGCCCATGCGCTCGCCGGACTCGTTAATATGACGAAGCATATCTTGCGTTCTGGTGTCATAAGTGGGGTTATCCAGCAGCACCCCCGACAAGCCGATAATAGCACTAATCGGGTTTTTCAAGTCATGCGAGACAATACCCAGCATATTCAAACGAAAACGTTCTGCTTCGGAAAGCGCTTGATTCTTGTAGGAAAGTTCGCGGTTCATAGACTCCAAGACTGCTTGCTGCTTATCACGTTCGGCGTTTGCACTTAGCAGTTCGGCATTGACGTACTCCAGATGCTCGTTTGTGCGGCGGGTTTCCTTTTGCGATACTTCGAGTTGCTGTGCCTGCTCGGACTGAATCTGTAGTTGGCGCTGCACTTCCTCATTTGCCGTCAGAAGCTGCGCATTGAGTGCTTCGAGTTCCTGCGTTTGCTGCACAATACGACGATTACGCTCTTCGACCAGCATAAATGCTCTGTGTTCACGCCGCGCATAGCGCCACGCCAGCAGCCCGGCTCCGGTGATCAGTACCATCAGTCCGGCCAGCATAAATGCAATTCGCCTCTGAAGATATTTTTCGTTATCCAATGCCTTAATACGTGATTCGACCTTCTGCGCATCAAAATCTGCCTGTTGCAGTAGAAGCGTGTTGCGAATTTTGTCGGCATAGAGCATATCTTGGACTTCCACCAGCAATACCTGATATTTGGAAGCCGCCTCGAATTGGCGGAGAGAGCGGTACGCACTGGCAAGTGCTGCATACACTTCGGGCATCATGTCGCGGGTGCCGATTGCCTCAGCAAGAGGAACTGCCTTCAACGCCGAAGCAATCGCCTTCTCCGGCTGCCCGAGGACATTGTAACTGCCGGCGCACCGCCCGTAATCAAATGCCAAGGCTCGGCGAAGATGAAGGGCTTTACCGAACGTAATTGCCTGCTCGTAGTATTCAAGCGCTTTTTCGTGCTGTCCCAAGAGTCCATAACACTCTCCAATATATCCCAAGGACACGACAAGATTGGACGTGTCAGCACGATTGGTAAAGAACATCATAGTTTTATTCAAATACTCCAGTGCCTCGCTTGGATGCTTCATTAAGCGTTCGTCAATGCCAATGTCTTGCAAGAGCAACATTCTCAAGGTACTGTCAGTGCTAGGCGGCATGAGTGCCAGTGCCCGTATATGCTCCCGATGGGAACGCTCCGGGTCTTTGTACACTCGGCGAAAGAGATTACCTTTGTATTGGAGCAGAATACCCAAGGTCGCACCATCACTGATTTGCTCCGCGATTGCCTGCCCTTGCAAGAAGGAACGCATTGCCTCGGCATACTCAGAGCGCACATAGTGACACCAACCCAACGAAACGAGTGCAACTGCTTTGCCACGTAGGAAGTTAATACGCTCGGCATGACCAATCGCCTCTTGAGCTTCTCGAATACCCACATCAGGATTCGTCAACCAGCGTGAATAGGCACAGTCTGCCAACGCCAGTACAAGTGCGGTGTCGTTTCTCTCGCGACGCGCTTCCTCTACACGGCGCTCTGCAAGACTGCCACCGCTCGCAAGAGCGCTCGCAACAGCACGAGACGCAAAGGGCAATAACACTGCTACAAGAATGATCATCGTCATTCCTGCTCTGAATAATGTGTATGCTATCCATCGGATATTTTTCACAAATCTGCCTTATGCCTTCGCTTGCTATTTGAAGTTACGAACCTCTGGGGAGTACGACAATAAATGTTGCTCCCTTACCCACCTCCGACTCACACCACACACGTCCTCCCATCGCTTCGACCATTTTTTTGACAATACTTAGCCCCAATCCGGTCGAGTGTTCACCGCCCGTGGGCTGCGCGGAAAGACGAGCGAATTTACCGAAAAGCCGCTTCATATCCTTCGTTGAAATGCCTTCGCCTTCGTCCTGCACTTCGAGTCGCAGAAAAGACGACGACTGCAGAGCATCGGCAGCTTCACGCCTCAGACTTCCTTCTTCGTTCGGTGAGACGGATTCATCTTTTATCCGTATGAAAATAGTTTTTCCCTGCGGCGAATATTTTACGGCATTGGAAATAAGGTTGTCCACAATCTGCAGTATTGCTTGCTCATCGGCAAGAGCGAGCGTAGAAGGCGTTTCTGCACTATACCGAAAGGTGATATTTTTTGTCTCGGCTGCATGGCGGTATTGCCACATTGTGCTTTCTACAAAGGGGGCAATGTCTATTTCGACGCAAGAGAACACCTTCGCACCTGATTCTAAACGATTGATGTCGAGAAGATTACCAACAAGCGACAACATACGATTTGCCGTACCAACGATATTTTCCGCTACTTCTCCCGCTTGCGCCACTTGATCGGTGGCAATGAGTTCTGCCATCGTCCGCACCGCTCCAATCGGGTTTTTAAGGTCGTGCGCCACAATGCTCATCAGTTCGTTTTTTTCATTATTGAGCGCCGCTAACTGTTGATTCTGCTCGTCAAGTTGGGTATTGTGGAACGAAAGCTGGGTATTGA
>JANYDO010000406.1 GCA_025363605.1 Candidatus Kapaibacterium sp. | reverse complement strand
TGTTTAGACGCACAAACAGGTATTACTAAATGGCAAATAAATAACGTTGCAGGCGGTGTGTACAAACCTTTTGTTATGAACGGCGTGGTCTATTTCACGCGCACCTATCTTTACGCAGTCGATATAAACACGGGACAAATTCTGTGGAAGCGCGAATGCCCCGAACAAGCGCAAAATGGAAGCGTATATTTCTTCGGGCGCGTTACCGGCTCCAACGGGCGAATCTACTGCCAAAGCTACAAATCAGCCTATTGCTACAAAGCCGCTCGCTAACGGGGCGGCTTTTTTCTTTCTCTTTTGGGAGCGTTATGCAGCAATATATCACCCAGCACCGCACCATCATCAGCTATCGCTGCCCGTCCAGCCGTGCGCTCTTAGATACACCCGACAGCCCCAACTGTGTGATGGAAATCACCGAAGTCGATGAGCCCGTGAGCTATATTGTCAGCACGGGCGATGATGGCTTTTAGAAAAAAATACCGTGCTGGTAAAGATTCAAGTTGTAACCATTTTATTAAGGGCAATCATCAGAAAGTAAATGTACTTTTTTGTTCATAAAATTTGTTCATAAAAGTTGTTTTTAATATCCCCTAAAAGCAAGCCTGCTCAATTTTGTAATGAGCAGGCTTGTTTGCTTTTCTATTAAATTTCATGTTTATTAAGCGTTTTCCGTAATGCTGTAACTATGCCGGAACGTTTATTGAACGGGATGTCATTCAGCAATATATCTATTTCTCGAAGTAAACGTTTAGCCTGAGCAATATTTTCTTGTACTTCTTCCTTTGGAATAGCTTTATCATTATTGCCGCCTGATGAACGACTCTTTTTGGATTTGCTTAATGTCTTATCTTTTACACCGTGTGCTTGTATTTTCTCTCGTGATGCTTCGTTAATACGCCGAATCGTTCGCTCATTTAAGCTGGTCTTTTTCGCAATCTCTTGTGCTAATGATTCTCTTTTCGGTAATTCGGACAGGTGTCCGTTTTTTTGTTTTTTTACATCAGCTAGTGATGTCTGCTTACTTTTACGCCCACGTGATTCCTCAAATAATCGCTCTTCATAGTCAGGAACAAGTTCACGAAAAATGGCTGCCCATTGCTCGTAGGTGAATTGACGGCGCAATAAATTATCTTTTACAACAAAACTCTTTTCATCCTCTGAACTAAGCGCTTCTAAAAGATATTGTACAGGCACTTCCCGCAAGCCAAGTTCGTCTGCAACTTGCAAACGATTATGCCCCGCTAGAAGTGTACCGTCAAGTTTAGCAATTAACGGTACAAGTATGCCGCGCTGTTGTACATCTTCTCGCAGACGAGCGAAATATTCCGGTGTTTCTTGGCGGAAAAGCAGCACATTTTGCGGGTTGCGCTGTAATTTTGTTGTGCTTTCATATCTCACATCACTCAATTTTAAGCCATGCCGAACAGTAGCATAATCTAAAAGCCCCGCATTTTTACCTTGTTTCAAAGCATCTTTCTTCGTACTCATAGCGTCTCCTTGACAAGATTACCATTACGACGCTTTACATTTGTTTCTGTAGCATTCTGACGCAGAAGAAATTCATCGCATAATGCAGTAAAATCTTCAGCACCATTCGACTTTGCCTGATATTGAAATACATCTGTTCCCATTCTGTATGCCTCAGCAATCGCAACATTTTCACGAATAACTGTATTCAATAGTTCTTGGGGAAAACGTTCGTGTAGTTCTTGCTGAACAGTTTGACACATCACTTTTTGTTTATTAAATCGGGTTAGAACTATTCCGGCAAGCTTTAGCGACGGGTTCAAAATACTGCGCTGTACACGGTCTATATGCTTTGTGAGCGTTACTAAGCCTGACATAGGCATAAACTCTGCCATAACGGGTATGTACACTTCATCAGCAGCTACGAGCGCGTTATCGGTGAGAAGATGCAATGTTGGCGGACAATCAATAAGAATATAATCGAATTCAGAACGAATCGGCTGCAATGCTCTTTTCAAACGTTCTCGACCATCAAGTTGTGCTGCTAAAGAAATTTCTAATTCAGCTAATTCTAATGTCGCAGGAACTATGGGTATATCTCTACCTTCACTTTTTATTGCTTGTTGGATAGAAACACGCTCTGCAAGAACATCTGCAAGACTTGGCAACTCAATATATCCCAAACCGACACTGGTTGTCAAATTCGCCTGCGCATCGGCATCAATAAGCAACACCGATTTTCCCATTCGCTGCAAACCAGCTCCGATATTCAGCGTACACGTCGTTTTCCCTACGCCGCCTTTGTGGTTTACTAATGCTATGACCATTGCTCTCGCTCCTTCTCTGAGCCTGTTGCTCAGTTGAATAGTTGTGTAGTCCTCTGACAGGCAATCATGCACACAGTATTGCGCACAAGCCCGTACAAAACTACGAAATTTGTTTCTC
>JANYDO010000362.1 GCA_025363605.1 Candidatus Kapaibacterium sp. | reverse complement strand
ACAGACACTCTTGTCTGTGCTTCAAGCAATAAATTCAAATACGCATTTAATGTAGTTTATCTAATGAAAACGGTGTATTGTTTTCCCAAAGCACAGGGCATTTTTGTTCTGTGCTTTTGCGTTTTCGCCCTGCAAACAGGAGCGTTTGCGCCAGCGATTGCGCAGAAGTCGGCAACGCTTGTGGGCGGCGGCTGTGAAGGCTGCGAAGGTCTTTTTGAAGGCTTGCCCCGCGCATTGGACTGGCAAACCACTATTTCTCCGCAAAGCGGCACATCGGGCGAAGCACTCGAACTGCGCGGCGTGATATACCGCAAGGACGGCGTTACACCTGCTCCGGGCGTGATACTCTATGTCTATCACACCAACGCACAAGGCTATTACGCTTCCAAGAATGCAAGCGCCGGCACATGGACGCGACGGCACGGCGACTGGCGCGGCTGGATGAAGACCAATCAAAAGGGCGAGTATCGTTTCCGCACCATCAAGCCTGCACCTTACCCGAATGCCCGGATTCCGGCACACATCCACCCAACGGTGAAAGAAGACGGCATAAACGAATACTACATAGACGAATTTGAGTTCGACGGCGACCCCTTGCTGACGACCTCGGAACGCGCCAAACGTCCTAAGCGTGGCGGTTCCGGCATTGTCATGCTCACCAAAAGTGCGGACGGGGTGTGGCATGGGAAACGAGATATTGTGCTGGGGCGGAATATTCCGAATTATCCGGCGGGGAGGTGAGGAATTGAGACGGTCGCAAGGCTTGGAGTGATTTGCTTTTGATGTGATTTTTTAGAGGAAATACACTCAAATGGTACGCTCAAATGTCTGGAATTTTGTCTATTTTTACGAAGAGCGTTGAAATTTTTTGCTCCTATTTCATTCACGTGGTGAGGAAAAATTTTCTCCAAATGTACAAAACTTGAAGAACTTAGGACTTTCGCAAATCACATCTGTCATACCGACGTAGGTCGGTATCCATGACGTGTACACGTTTCCGATAGATTCCGACCTGCGTCGGAATGACAGCAAACAGGGACAGTTTGCGAAAGTCCTAGAACTAATAATCCTCCATTTTTACTGCCAACCAATGACGCATCCTCTCTTTCAACATTTTGATTTTGCTCAACTCCAATCGCCTGATTTCAAAGAAGACAGCGTACGCGAAGTACTGATACTGCCGATGATTCACTCCTTGGGCTACGCAGGCAATCAAATCGTACGCAGCAAGGCACTCCAACACCCGTTTCTCAAAATTGGCTCCAAAAAACGACCCGTCACGCTTGTTCCCGACTACCTTTTCAGGATTGAAGACAGCTACGCTTGGGTGCTGGATGCAAAAGCGCCCTCGGAACAGATTATCAATAGCGATAACGTCGAGCAAGTCTATAGCTACGCCATCCACCCCGAAGTTCGCGCCAAGTTTTTTGCGCTCTGCAACGGACACGAATTTGCCTTGTTCCGCCAAGACGCCGAAAAACCCTTGCTCTATTTCCCGTTGCGCGACGTGGAACAGCACTGGCAGGAATTAGAAACCTACCTCTCGCCACACGCCTTCCAAAGCGGAAAAACCTTTGCCTACACAACAGCAAAAAAAGCACACACCGCCGATTTCGATTACCGCACCCGACCGTTGTTGGAGGAACTTCCCGTTAAAAAGCAATCTGCTAAGCGGCACTTTGGCGTTCACGGCTATTTCACCAAACAAGTGTGGAACGTAGTGCAAGAGTACATCCGCAACTTTTCCCAAGTGGGCGATGTCGTGCTTGACCCGTTTGGCGGAAGCGGCGTAACAGCTGTAGAGGCACTGATGACCGACCGCAAGGCAATTCACATAGACCTCAATCCGATGTCGGTCTTTATAGTGAACTCGCTCATAGCACCCGTGAAAATAAGCGACCTTCAGCAAGCCTTTGAGCAAGTGAAAACCGCCTATCTGAAGCATGAACCCGCAACGGACGAGCAAATAGCGCAAGCACTCAAAAAATATCCCTATCCCAATGGGTTGGTATTGCCCAAAGGTTCTGATGTGGCGACTATTGAGCAACTCTTTTCGGAAAAACAATTAGCGCAGTTGGCGTTACTGAAACATCTGATTATGAAGCAAACAGATGAGAACGTGCGACAAACGCTATTACTGATGTTCTCAGGGCTACTCAACAAAGTCAATCTCACATATCACGCTTCAGAAGGGCGCAGTGAGGGACGCGGCAATAGCAGTATTTTTGCATACTATCGTTACCGACTGGCTACAGAGCCTGCATTTGTTGATGTGATGACCTACTTTGATTCAAGGCTAAAAAAAATTGTTGCCGCCAAAAAAGAAATGGAATACACCATCAACGAGCGGACGATACACAATGCCCAGATAGTACGCGGCACAGCAACAAATCTGGCGTTCATCAAAAACGAGAGTGTGGATTATATCTATACCGACCCGCCGTACGGCAAAAAAATCCCGTATCTCGACCTTTCGGTGATGTGGAATGGCTGGCTTGATTTGGCGGTGAGCGAGGAGGATTTTGCACAAGAAGCAATCGAAGGCGGGGAGCATCACAAGAGCAAAGACGAGTACAACGAACTGATGGCGAAAAGCATTCAAGAAATGTACAGGGTGCTGAAGTTCGACCGTTGGATGTCGTTTGTCTTTGCCCACAAAGACCCTGAGTTTTGGCATCTCATCATAGACACTGCCGAGCAATGCGGGTTCGAGTACGCGGGAGCCGTTGCCCAGAAAAATGGGCAAACGAGTTTCAAAAAGCGCCAGAATCCGTTTACGGTTCTTTCGGGGCAACTCATCATCAATTTCAAAAAAGTACGCAAGCCCAAAGCGATTATGAAAGCCGCGCTGGGAATCAACATCGGGGAAATTATCATCCAAACGTGCGAAGGCGTGATAGCCAAGAACAACGGCGCGACATTGGAGCAAATCAACGATGAATTGATTATCAAGGGCTTAGAGCTTGGTTTTTTGGACTTGCTCAAAAAAGAGTATAGCGACTTAACACCCTTTTTGCTGGACACCTTCAACTACGACGAAAAAACGGAACTATTCACCATTCGCCCAAACCAGAAATTCAAAACGCACATAGATTTGAATTTGCGGGTGAAATACTATTTGATTTCGTTTTTGCGCCGTCAGGAATTGGAGCACAAGCAGACGACGTTTGACGACATCGTTTTGCACATTCTGCCCTTGCTTAAAAACGGCATCACACCTGAGGCGCAGACTATCTTGAACGTTCTGGAAGACATCGCAGAACACGGAGCAAACAAAAGCTGGCAACTGAAAAAGAGCGAAGAGCAGCACACATTGTTTTAGCAATTTTATTATCAAGGTTTGGGTCGGGAAGCACACGAACGCGGCAACGAAGACACTATTGCCGCCATTGAGAAATTCTGCAAGCGAGAGTACGAACGCCACAAGGAACAAACCGAAGAGTAGAAGATTCTGTGCGCCAATTCCCAAAAGAGCATCATCAAGGCGTAATGCTATGATGCTCTTTTCTCGAAATCATTGGATTGTTTTATCCCAAACGGTATTTTTTACGCCAAGCGCTCCCAAATGTCCACGATTTTTCCTATTTTCACGGCGCAACGTGCGTCCAATAATTTTTCACTTTCTATGACCCTTTATGCGCCTTTCTCGTTTTGTCTTTGCCTTATTGTGCTTGTTCTCCCTTCGTTCCACTTTTACCGTTTATTCTCAGGAAGCCGCTCCCAATCTTATTCCACTGGAAGGAATAGTCGTCAATAAACAAACTGGCGAAGCCGTCATTGCTGCATCGGTACGAGTGCGGGGCAGCAATCGCGGGACGTACACCGACAAAAACGGTAAATTTCGCCTGCCACTGGCAAAAGGTTCGCACACCGCACTTATTCGCTCGCTCGGCTATGAAGCGCTTGAAATCACCTTTTCAGCCGAAGAAGGTGCGCCGCCCCTGCGCGTAGAACTCGTTCCCGCTTCGGTCAAATTAGGCGCAGTGGATGTGGTTGCGGAGGTATCGGCAGCAGAAATTGTGCGCCGCGCCATTGCCAATAAAGATGCAAATCGTGCGAAAATACGCTCCTCGTCGGGATTGGTCTATTCCAAAACCGGACTCGAAATCGTCGTGCCGAAAATGCTTTCATTGCTGATGAACAAGGAGCAGCAAGCGAATCTGGACAAAATGAAAAGTGCGCAACTGGAAACCTTCTCGCGTGTGGAGAAGCAGTACTCGCCGAGCGTCTTTACGCGCAAAACCATCATGCAGCGCCGACAGACGGCAAACATTCCGGCGCAAGCAAACACGCTTGTCATGGATGAGTTTGTTGATTTTACCGATGCCGCCATGAATGTGAATGGTACGCGCCTCGTTACGCCACTTGGCGCATCAGCACTGGATTCCTACGCTTACACAATGCTTGACCGTAAGCAACTAGGCGACAGAACAGTCTATGTGATAGGTTTCAAGCCGAGGGCAGAGGTATTTCCGGGATTTGAAGGTGCGGTGCAGATTATCGAAGGAAACTACGCTATCGTGCAAATTAGCGCCACGCCTACAAAGGCAACAGCGATTCGCTATGTTGACGAACTTTCCTTTTTCCAAAAATTTGAGCGTTTCAATAACAAAAACGGCGCAGGCGAAGAAGCCGAAGCATGGCTACCGACCTTGCTTGAAGCCAATTATGGTGTCAATGTTGAGTTCGTATCGGGTCTGGCGGGAGTCGGTATTAAACTCAAAACCCGCAGCATTGTCAGTGAATTGGAAGTGAATCCCGTTCTTCCCGCGAGTTTTCTACCCGCAAAGTTGAGCAGCAAGACCGATGCAAAGCAAGGAGTACAAAGCGCTGCACGCCCTTCGCGGTCGCAGTCTGTTTCGGTGCGTATGGGCGGTGGCGATGGAGGTGGTGGGCGAAGCATCAAGCCCGCTCCCGCGAAGATTTCCAGTACCACCGCCACACAAAGCACTGCTTCCGGCGTAAGTATTACGTCGGAAAATGAAACAAGTATCACAGCGGTTTCCACTGGTGCAGACTCGGTACAGTCAGGCTTTTGGGAAACAAATGCGCTCACGGAACTTACGGTGGAAGAAAAAGAGACCTATCGCCGTGTGGACAGCGTTGTGAAAGCAGCACCACCGGATACGTCCAAACCAAGCCCAAGCCGCGTCAGCCCGTTCCCATTTTTGGAATTTCGGCTTGCGACGAATGCGGTCGTGGGTGTGTTGCTCCCCGTACTCGACCTGACGCGCACAAGCGACTGGTTGTACGGCGCATCAGTGCAGTTGCAGTGGGAAGCTCCTGCTGAAGAGGACACGTTTACGGCGGTACTTCTCGCTTCGGGATTGATGAATGTGCCGTACAACAAGTTTTTTGGCAGCGTCGCCTTGAGGCTGGATGTTGTGCGGACGGAGCAGGCAACTCTCTCGCTTGCGGGCGAAATCTTTTCCAGTATGACTTCGCTGCAAAACCGACGTTTGCTCGGAGAGCGTTTTACGCAGCTGCCGTTGGGGGCAATTTTCCACCAACATTTTTTGGATTTTTATCGTCAAGAGGGCTTTGGGGCAAGTGTTCTAGCGAATGTCGGCAAATTTGATGCTGCTTTGGGTGTGAAGCAGTACGCGATAATCAATCTACCGACTATTTTGCCAAATGAACGTGCCAATATTCCCGCCCAAGCAGGCACATACAGGCTTCTTCAAGCCGAAGCCTCGTGGAATCTTCCGCCAAGCAATAATCTTTTTGCGTTTACCTCTTTCGTGGATGACCCGCAAACGAGTATTGGCGGGCGTATCGTTGGGCGTGTGGGGCAAGATTTGAACGCTTTTTCGCCATTTGGTTCGGTGGAAGGGCACGTGGAATTTTTGCAACCAACATTTTATACAGGTTATGCACCAATGTTCCTGCGTCTGAGCGTTAATGCCGGCTACGCAAGCGCCAATGCGCCTTTGCACGAACAGTTCATAGCATTTCGCCGCCTTGCCATTTTGGGACGTACAACGGACTTTGCTACGATTCCTTTGAACGGGATTGCCGGAACGGAATACATTTCGTTTCATCTGGAACACAATTGCTCTGATATGCTCTGGCGGCTTGTGGGCTTGCCGACATGGAAAGGACGCGGCTTAGACTTTGTGTTGCTGGCGCAGACAGGAAAGTATAACCAGCGCAACAGTAGCGTTTTGCCCGCACAAAGAGCAGGTGAATACGGCGAACAAGCCTTTGCGCCGTCGAGCGATTGGCATTGGGAAGTGGGTGTGGGTATTGCAAGGATTCCGTCGTTTTTCTCAGATTTTCTCAATTTTCGGGTGGATTTGCTCTGGGGGCTTGGTGCAAATACGCTTCCGGGGAATAATTTCGGTTTTTCGGTGACGTGTAGTGTGCCGTTTTAAGGAACACTGTTTTAATAGGAAACACAAACAAAAAACCCTTGCATCATAGTGATTGCAAGGGTTATTCCTTTTCGGTGATGGTGCTTTGTCGTCAATAATCCTAAAAGCATCTGTCAATATTCATTAAGCCATCGTGCCTTTAGCGCGTGCTTCTTTGGCAACGGCGGTGAAGCCTTTTTTGTCAATGGTGCGCATTGCACGAGTAGAAATTTTCAAGGTAACAAATTTTCCTTCTTCTGCTACCCAAATGCGTTTCTTTTGAAGATTCGGGAGGAAGCGGCGGCGTGTTTTGTTGTTTGAGTGCGATACGTTATTGCCGTACTGCACTGTTTTGCCGGTGATTTCGCAAACTTTCGACATGGCGTTGACGTAATAATGTTTGATAAAGATGTATTTCATTTTTTAATAGCCTCAAATATAGGAGATTTCCTTGATATTACCAAAAAATCTTTTTGATTTCCAGCATAAAACCTCTATTTTCGAGGGCATTCGGTGCTGATTGTGCTTGCAAAAGGACTGCACAAGCGGCTTCATCTTTTATACTTCATCATTCATATCTCGCCTCCATGACCCCTGTTTTCGACCTTCATTGCGACTTGCTGTCGTATATCACCGGTATTCCCGATGCCGACCCTGAGAATTCTACCGAAATCGGTTCCTCGCTTGTGTCCTTACGCGAAGGCAATGTGAAATTGCAAACCATGGCGATTTACGTGCCGACCGAAGAAGGCAGCACCGAAAGCGGCATTGAGCAAAGTGTTGCGTTCTTGGAATTGCTGGACAATTACAGCCAATACGTGCAGCACGTGGACGAAGCTGAAGACTGGCAAGACGTGTTGGAATCAGACCGCACAACCATCATTGCGGCAATCGAGAATGCTTCCGCTTTCTGCGAGGAAGATGACGACCTCGACGACGGCTTGGCGATGTTCGAGACGATGATTGAAAACACAGGCGCAATGCTTTACGTCTCGCTTACGCACAACGACGAAAACCGTTTTGGCGGTGGCAATGACGCGCCGGGCGTGGGC
>JANYDO010000346.1 GCA_025363605.1 Candidatus Kapaibacterium sp. | reverse complement strand
CTCGCCTTCGCAAAGCATTGACGAAATGAAAGAAAAAGCGGACAAATACTTTGCTGCGGGAGTACGTTCGGTTTGGCTGGTGCTGCCTGCCTTAGCGGGCGTGATGGTGCTGCATCCCGAAGAAAAAGCGCGATTTTACAGCGACGGGGAGATTATTGACGATACGCTGGGGATTCGTATTCCCGTGGATGAGGTGTTTGAGTAGGCAATGTTCGGTCTAATAGTTGCTACCTTCCGTTTTTGACGCATAGAGTGTTCGCTCCTTTTGCTCACTAACATTTTACAAGTAAAGAGGACAGGGGGACTACATAAATTCAGGGAAGCATCAATTACCACCATGAACCTCATCATCCTCACACCCGGATTTGCTGCCGACGAAAACGACACAACTTGTATCCCGGGCTTGCAAGACCTTGTGCAAGCCTACAAGCGTTTGTATCCTGAGATGCACCTTCACATCATTGCTCTGCATTACCCGTTTCGTGTGGGAGAATACCTCTGGAATGGTATTCCTGTTTATGCTGCGGGCGGGCAGAACAGCAAAGCGCGTAAACTCAGGACGTGGTGGCGCGTCCTGAGTCGTATTCGAGCGCTGCATTCCCGCGAACCAAATACCGTACTTCATTCTTTTTGGCTTTCCGAAAGTACGCTCTTGGGGCAGATTGCATCACGCCTGTACGGGATTCCGCATTTGGCAACGATTATGGGGCAGGACGCAAAATCCGACAACAGGTATTTGCCGCTTATCGGTGCGCTTCAGAGCGCTTCACTGAGGGTGTTTGCGTTATCGGAATTTGCGGCGAGAGTCTATACACAATCCACAGGGCGTGTGGTGCAAGGAATCATTCCTTTTGGTGTCGTGCCGCACGGCATAGCGCCTGCCTTGAGTCGTGAGAAAGTGAACGAGTTGGCAAAGACGCGGAACATTGATATATTGGGCGTTGGTTCGGTGATACCGCTCAAAAATTATACGACTTTTTTAGAGCTTATTGCCGCCGCAAAGCAGCACAAAAGCAGTGTCCGTGCCGTCATCCTAGGCGGCTTTGTTGATACTGCGGAAGTGGAACGTTTGCGCTCTGCTATTGCGAGACTCCATCTTGAGGAAAATGTCGTGCTTGCAGGCGAAGTGCCGCGTAGCGAGGTGTTTTCCATGATGGCGCAAAGCACAGTGCTTTTGCATACGTCCGAGTACGAAGGGCAGGGATGGGTTCTTTTGGAGGCATTGCAGTATGGCGCTTCGGTCGTTTGTTTTGATGTTGGCTATACGATGGCGCACCCACAAATGTACGTTTGCCAAAGCCGAAAAGATATGGAACTCGCATTGCGGGAAGTATTGGATGAAAACTCTGTTCAGCATCAACGTTTGCAGTATGATTCTACGCCAGTTCCCATGCCGAGTATAGACGATACGGCGCGGGCGTATTTTCAGCATTACGATTTGCACACGGATTGTACGGATAGAAACAGATGAAGAAGGATTTCTTTAAGCTGAGAACTTCGGAAATTTGGTTCTAAGTGATTTCAGTTGAAATTTTCTCGTATGAATGAAGGAAACATCGGGCTGTCATACCGACGCAGGTCGGTATCTATATCGAAAGGAAGCAATACAACGCACTTCCAATGGATGCCGACCTACGTCGGCATGACAGGGCTTTTCTAACTAAAATCATTTAGAACCGTCTGAATCTTCTTTATCCACTCCAATCGGTCTCATCTGTGTCCCCAAAATCACAATACAATCAGTAACGAACACACTATGAAATGATTGCTTCTCCTTCGGCATATCACACCGCAGGCGCGATGCTGGATGATGTTTCTTCTTCCATCATCCGTACGTTGCTGTACTTCGATATTTTTCGCTACCCGCTCACCGAAAACGAGTTGTGGCGCTTGTGCGCTTGTGCGTCGGCGGATGAACATGATGTGCAGTCGGCTATCGAAGCGCTTCTTGGGGCAGGGCATATACACGAGTGCGAGGGGTTGTATTTCATTGGGCGGGATGAATCCATTGTCGCCTTACGCCGTGAAAAAAACGCCAGTGCCGCAAAATATCACGCTCCGGCAGCATTTTTCTCGAATCTCATAGATGCCTTTCCGTTCACACGAGCCGTTTTTCTTTCGGGGTCATTGTCGAAAGAGTGCATGGATGCGTCGTCGGATATTGATTATTTTATCATCACCGAACCCGGACGCTTGTGGCTGAATAGAACCTTGCTCGTTCTCTTCAAAAAACTCGTGCTGCTCAATTCGTACAAGTTTTTCTGCGTGAATTATTTTATTACCTCTGGCAATTTGGAAATCCCCGACCGCAATAGGTACACAGCAATCGAAATTGCTTTTCTCATTCCGACGAGGAGTGCAGAAGCCTATCACTCTTTCATGGCGCATAACTCTTGGGTTGCCGACTACCTGCCACATTTTCCTTTGCGCGATACTGCGGGCTTACCCTTGGCAAAAAAAAAGGTCTTCAAATCAACACTAGAACGCTTGCTTTCCGGTTCTTTCGGCGATAGGCTCGATGAAATGTGCTTTCGCCTGACGGTGCGCAACCAACGCAAAAAGTTCCGACATTTGGGCGAAGAAGAGTTTCAGTCCGCAATGCGCTCGGCAAAGGATGTTTCCAAGCACCATCCGCAGAATTTTCAACATCGTGTGCTCAACACGCTGGAGGAAAAGTATGCTGAGTTTGAGCGCGTGCATCGTGTTCGCTTGAGATAGAAGATTGATTAACGTGCGTTTTTTATTCGTAATTTCCTATCCCTTATTTTTTACTCCATATTTCTGTTCTATGAAAAAATTATTCGTGTTCTTGTTTTGCGCCTTCTCGTGCAGTCTTGCTTACGCTACCGAGCCGACAATCGGCAAACCTGCTCCTGATTTTACGCTTTCGGGGCTGCTGCAAGCTCCTGCAAATGCGCCCACAAAACTTTCCGGGTTGCGTGGCAATATCGTTGTTATAGATTTTTGGGCAACGTGGTGTGGTGCGTGTCGTCCGGCTTTGAATAGTTTGAGCGCTTTGTCGGAAAAATTTGTTAATAAACCTGTCCGTTTCCTCGCAATTTCTTCGGAAAAACGTGACCGTATTGAACGCTTCCTCCAATCTAATCCGAACAAGCTCTGGACAGGTATTGATAGTAATTCGCAAGCATTTAATCAGTATCAAGTAGGTCCTCTTCCGCACACGGTAGTTGTTGACCAATCCGGCACACTCATTGCCATTACTGATGCTGAGGAAATGACCGAAGAGCGTATCAATGCTCTCTTAACAGGGAAAGAAGTTACGTTCAAACGGAAACTAACGATAACAGCTAATGAAATTATTGCTAAAGAATTCAAAAATGTGGACTCAACAGCGCTACCAAGCATTGTTTTTAAGCCTTGTCAGTCTGCAACGGGTATGTCAAGGGGCGACGGAAAACGCAGATTTACTGCGGTTATGGGTATAACGAATTTTATATGTAGTATTTATCAAATACCATATCTTCGGTTAATTGATTCACTACAATCGGGGCAGCAGTATTATATGGATATTTTTCTACCGCAACCTGACGCAAAGACGTTGCATACTGTTATGAAGAATGTGGTTGAAAGCAGTCTTAATCTGGATGTACGTGTCGAAAAACGTACGAAACTTGTTGATGTACTGCAACGCAAGAGTGGTGTACAGGAATTATTACCTTCCTCTGCTCCAAAACCTAGTTTCAGTTTTCAAGGGGAGAATCTAATAGCCATCAAACAACCAATGACGGAACTTCTGAGCTATTTAAATGGTGTTCGTAACTCAAAAGTACCTATTATTGACGAGACGGGGCTAAAAGGCGAATATGATCTTTCTATGTCTTGGGAAGGCGGAAAAAAGGAGGATCTTGATAAGGCATTAGCAAAACTTGGTTTAGAATTAGTGAGCGCCGAGCGCGAAATAGATATGTACGTTCTCAAACAGAAATCAAACTAGCCTCAAGCAGTATGTCTGGCACGTGGCGTTAGTTCTAGCGCCGCGTGCCTAATGTGACGATTTTCCAGCAAATTCCAACTTATTACGCAGCATTGTACCCAATGGCTTCCGTCCTCTTCACTCATTCCTATTTCCTACGCTTCGACCCCAAGCAATACCGCACGGGGCAGCCGTACCCACCGCTTGGCACATTGTACGCGGCGGCGGTACTGCGCGAAGCAGGGCATTCGGTTGGGCTGCACGACACGATGTTTTCCGAAGCGCCAGGGGAAATAGTGCGTCGTTTGGAGCAGGAACGCCCGTCGTATCTTGTTGTCTATGACGATGGTTTCAATTATCTGACCAAAATGTGCCTCACTAATATGCGCGATGCGGCATTTCAGATGATTCATCTCGCGAAGGAATTTGGCTGCCGCGTAATTGTTTCCAGTTCCGATGCCACTGACCATGCGGAACGCTATTTGGACGAAGGTGCAGATGCCGTTATTACGGGCGAAGCGGAAGTGTCACTACGGGAAATGCTGGCAGTATATGAAGCGGGCGGAACGCCGGAGACAGTTGCGGGAATTATTTTTCGCAAGAATGGACAAACCGTGCGCACGGCAAAACGAGAGGTGATGCGGGATTTGGACGCTCTGCCCATGCCTGCGTATGACATTCTGAATATCGAACCCTACCGACAAATGTGGAAGCGGCGGCACGGATATTTTTCGCTGAACGTCGCCACGACGCGCGGGTGTCCGTTTTCCTGCAACTGGTGCGCAAAGCCGATTTATGGCAATCGTTACAACTCGCGCTCTCCGAAGAATGTTGTCGAAGAATTACTCACGCTCAAACGTCTCTTTGACTTTGACCATATCTGGTTTTGCGATGATATTTTCGGCTTAAAGCCCGGCTGGGCAGAGGAGTTTGCGAAGGAGGTCCGCGAAGCCGGATTGTCATTTCGCTTCAAGATTCAATCCCGTGCCGACCTTTTGCTGAAGCCCGGCACGGCGGAAGCGCTTGCACTCGCGGGCTGCGAAACGGTCTGGATGGGAGCGGAATCGGGTTCGCAGAAAATTTTGAATGCGATGGACAAAGGAATCACGGTCACGCAAATCCGCCAAGCTGTCCGCACAGTGAAGCAGCACGGCATGAAGCCCGCACTCTTCCTGCAATTCGGCTATCCGGGCGAAACGAAAGATGATATTGAAGCAACGGTGCAAATGCTGCTGGAATTGATGCCGTCGGACATCGGTATTTCGGTGTCGTACCCGCTTCCGGGAACGCTTTTTTACGACAATGTGAAGAACGACCTTCAAGCAAAAGCGAATTGGACGGATTCCGACGACCTTGCGCTGATGTTCCACAGCACGTACCGACCCGAATTTTACAAGCGTTTGCACCGTTTTGTGCATAAGCGTTTTCGCGCTCGTGCGGCACTTGATTCACTCCGCGCAATGATGGCAAAGCCTTTTGCAAATGGCGTGATTATGGAGATTCGCACGGGAGTAGTGAATGTCGTATTTGGAATGTATTATCTTCTTGGAGCGGCTTTTGATGCGCTTCGTTTGCAGTTGTTCTACCGCGCTCACAAAAAAACGGCAGGTGCACCGTGAACCTTCGTGAGCAAATGTCCGATGAAAACCGCGCCAGTGCTGCCTTCTCCAAGCAAGCGGAAATATTCGACGAATTGGAGCGCGAAAACCCGATTGTGCTGGAACTCCGCCGCCGCATTCGCCGGCACGTCTTGTCGCTCATGCGCCCAGAGGAAACGCTACTGGAACTCAACGCCGGCACGGGCTTGGATGCGGTCGAGTTTGCACGGCGTGGCATACGGGTTACGGCGACCGATATTGCCGACGGTATGATTGAGCAAATGCGCCGCAAAGCTGATTATTACGCGCTCGGCGAGTATCTGCAGATTCGGCAATGTTCGTTTACGTCGCTGGATGAGTTGTGGGATAAAGAGGATGGTTCGGCGGTAACCTCGGCAGTAGCATTTGACCATATTTTTTCCAACTTCGGCGGGCTGAATTGCGCAGATGACCTTGCGGCAGTAATTCAATCCCTGAAGCCGCTTCTGAAGCCGCAGGGAACGGTAACACTGGTGATTATGCCGCCTGTCTGCCCGTGGGAAATTTTTTCGATTCTCAAAGGAAATAAACGTGCTTTTCGTCGTCTGAAGCGAGGCGGTACAATGGCGCACGTGGAAGGGGAGTATTTCAAAGTGCGGTATTATTCGGCGGGGTATATGGAGCGTGCTTTCGGTGAAGGCTTTGAGCGGACTCACCTTGAAGGTTTGGCAAGTATTGCTCCACCACCGCACGCAGCGGAGCATTTTGCCAAGAGATTTTCACGTGCTTATGCCGTGCTTGCTCGTATAGATGAGGCGTTGTCCTGTTTGCCCGTGTTTCGTTCTTGTGCTGATCATTTTCTTGTCAGTTTTCGCAAGAAGTAGAAAGGGAATAACTTAGGAACGCTGCGCCTACCACTAGCCCCAAGCGCATGAGGTAAGCGGCATTTGAAACTTTTTACTACAACAACACGTTTTCGTATTGTCCCCGCGCAATGCCAAAACGTGTTGTTCGTTTATGGTGGCGGGATAGAGTGATTATACGCAGGGTTAGAAAAAGAAAGTACAGCGAGTGGAGTACGTGTTCTTTCGCACACGATGGCAAGCAATCTTCACCACGATTTGTCTTGCCGAACTTGTTCTGATGTTCAATGTTTTGCACCTCTTCATCATTTTTTGTAACTCTTGAATTCAAGGTTGGGTTTCTGCCAAAATAGGCATATTACGTCGCTGGCGTGGTTGGGCTTTGCTGCTCTCTTTATTTTGTTAGCAAATCCGCCACTTCGCCCTCAAACTCTCTGCATGACTCTTGGTGGTGTCTTCATTGCGCATGGAATTCTTGCGCTTGGAGGCTCAAAAGGAAGACATTTATCATGGATTGCTTTTCTTGCTATCGGCTTACTTGCGCTCTTTGCTGCCAAAGATATAGGCTGAGAGTACGGAAATTGTAAAATTTGAGAAGCATCGTGCTTGAAAGATGAATTTTTTTTGTATATTAAAGATAAAATTGTCTTATATCTTGTTATCTGTTTGAGAAAGTAATAAGGAAAGCAATGAAAATACTTGATAAAGATAATCTCTACGCAACCTTACTTGTCTTTGCGGTGGTAGGGATGATCGTTCTGATACCGATAAATGTGTCGTTCATTAGCCCCTTTGCGCAGGCATTTGCAGATTTTGAAATTAGCGATCTTGTTTTTTCGCGCTTGCGCAATGCCGAAGCTTCCACGTCGGATACCAATATCGTCATTGTGAATATCGGTCATTTATCACGCAAAGACATTGCTCGGCAAGTTGAGCGGATTGCACGTGAGCAGCCCGCAGCAATCGGTATTGATGCTTTTTTTCGCCAACCTAAGTCGCCGGATAGTGATTCAGCCCTTGCTGAGGCGCTTTCTCAAGTGAAAAACTTGGTTTTAGTCTCTAAAGTGATTCGGAAAAATGCTTCAAGCCAGCAATTCGATTCCGTCGAGACTTCTCATCCCATGTTCAATCGCTTTGCACGTAACGGCTTTGCGAATGTGATTGTTGATTCGACTGCCGGCTTCAGAACCGTTCGCACCTTTAGCCCCAGCGAAAAGGTGAATGATACCACTCGTTTGTCGTTTAGTCTGGCGCTCGCACAGCTCCTGAATCCCAAAGCAGTTGAAAATTTTCTTGCGCGAGGTAATCAAACGGAAATCGTCAATTATCGCGGTAATTACTCGCGGTTTTATGTGCTTGACATTGCCGATGTTTTAGATACAACCGTTGATATTCACTTCCTCCGAGGGAAAATTGTCTTGATGGGATTTATGGGATTCACGCTAAACGACGCTTCGCTGGAAGATACTTTTTTTACCCCCATTAACTCCCGTAGCGCTGGAAAATCATTACCGGATATGTATGGCATTGTTATTCATGCGAACATCATTTCGATGATTCTTCACGAAGCATACATCAATTCGATGCCCGATGCGTTAAGCATTCTTATCGCGGCGCTTGTCTGCTATGCCAATATGATGCTGTTCCATTACCTTATTGAGCATTACGAGCGCTTGTATCAGCCGCTCAGTATCGTAGTGCAGCTTACCGAATGGGTGATTTTGGTCTGGTTTCTTGTCTTCTGCTTAGACAAATGGTCATACAAAGCAGATTTTACGCTTGCTCTGACTGTCTGCGCATTTTCTGCGGGTGTGTTTGAAATTTATTCCGCATCGGTCAAGCCAATTATTCAAACGCTGCAAGAGCGTTATGTGCGTAGGCTTAATGCTGCAGCCGACAAATAATAACAATCGTTGTGATAGTCAACTACCGACAACGACGCAACCAAAACAGGTATGTTCTATCAGGTATGTTCTATTTTGTAAACGCTATCGTATTATTTCAATAGGAGAAGTCATCATGAAAATACTATCCAATCAACGTACAAGCCAGCATCGCTGCAAGGTGGCGCTGCTCGCCCTTTTTGCCATTATGAATTTGGCAAGTCTAAGCACTCTTTTGGCTGAACAACCCTTGTTCAAAGCGCTTGTTGTTCGTGGGAAATCTGAAGTACAGCAAGCCGGAAAATCCGCTTCGTGGGAAAAAATCAGCGTCGGCACGGTCTTCGATGCGAACGACAAACTCCGTGTCGGTAAAGACAGTTACCTATTCCCTTTCGGGTGATTGATTTATATTTTTAGAGACAAGAGATTCGATGTGTCCTACGATGTTGATAATCTGTTCTTTGGAAAATATCGCTCCTGCCGAACACACGGTCTTGATACGCTCAATAAAGTGCGGGAGCGAG
>JANYDO010000308.1 GCA_025363605.1 Candidatus Kapaibacterium sp. | reverse complement strand
TCCGCGAATGGCAGAGAACGGACATCGAACGGCTTGAGGTCTGCTTCGTATTGGATTCTTGAACTTTCAAAGAACTTTCGTGCTGATGAGCTATCTAAATGTGTACGGTACTGAAATCTTGATTATCTTTTTCTCCATTTATCTCAAACTGGAAGTTTCCAAGTAAATTATATGCCTCATAACAAAGGGAGACTAGATTTGTTATTGTTGTAAATTTGTTGCCTGTGTTTGTGCTCTTCAGAATAATATTTTTTGCAATACAAGTTTTCAAAACTGCATAAGGAAGTGTTTTTGCTCCTAGTATATCAGATTCCATTTTAATAAATTCTTCCGCTGTAGGAATTGATTCAAAATGTACTGGTTTGTCTTCAATTAAGGCTTGCAAACGTTCCTCTGTGATTTCATCTCCTGTTGTAATCGCAAGCACTTTGCCAGATTTATCAATAACAACAATATGAGGAATCGCTGCAACCTTATATTTGGTATATGCTTCGGAATTACCATCAATTCCTATCCAGAGTTTATTAGGATGAGATTTCAAAAATTTTTCAATGACCTGTTGTTTTTCCCTTGAGATGGCAAGAAATCGTATAGGTTTATCTGTAAATTTCTCAGCTTGAATATTTAAATGCTTCAATGCTATTCGGCAAGGAGCGCACCAAGTAGCCCAAAATTCTAGAATTACTACATTTCCTTTTAATGCAGAGAGGCTATCGGGTTTGCTAGGCGGAGTTTGCAAAAGTTTTGTAAATGTAAAATTTGGGGCTGTTTTGCCAATAAATTGATCGCTCAAGTCCTTATTCAACATTATACCTGTACTTTGGCTTTTAGCTACTAATTGACAAGCTAATATAATACAGAAGGTTGCTAAACTATTCGTGAAGTATCTCATTACTCAAAAATGGATTAATTAGGGGAAACGTGGAGATAAAATCAATTTGGAAAAGTATAAGCGGGCACGAAATTATTTTCTTGCCCGCTCAATTAATTATCAAATAATTCCGAAGAATTATGGACAAACATTTTTGCTATCAAGCCACCAACCACCATTCCAATAGACGGCTGTCATCAATTCTTCTAAAGAATACATTGACATGTCTTTTGCAGTCATACACCAGTCACCACCCTGTACCTGAGCCATTTGCTCAAAATTCAATTCTTTCATGGGATTACTCCTAGAAAATAAATTATTCTGCCCGTAAAATTTAGTATTTTGCCTCCCAGATTCATGGCTCCAACCAAGTGAATCCAGCAGGAAGATGGTTCGCTGACGAGCAGATTGCAGCGAGCTGTCTTTTTGCTTTTTTATGAGAGTGCTATTGTGGGGGACTTTTCAAGCCGATACCACGCAAAAGCAATCATTGCCATCAGCACAATATTCCTTCCCAGCGCCATTTCAAGCGGCATTCCAAAATCAAACGCGCCCGAACAGCCACAGGTGGGAACACTACTATTGCCCGTAGCATTTATCAGCATTCCTGTAAATAATCCCAGCAAGATATTGGTCACAACCATTGTCGGCTTGAGAAATTTTCCAGCCAGAAATGCCACACCCAGCACAATTTCCAGCACGGACAAACCCAGCAAAAGCGTTTGCGGTGCTATGGGCGAGGTTTTGTTCATCACCGAAAGAAGGTACTCCAAAAAATGCACTGCTGCCGAAGCGTCTATAAGTTTGCCCACGCCGGAGACGAGAAGAATCGTTCCGAGGGCATACCGAATGACCACAAGCACAGAGAGCGCAGGAGCATTGGAGATAGAGTGCGAAAATTTCATGCAGCAAAACTACGCTTTCCTGCAAGACATTTCAAGTAGAATTGAGTAACACGTCCGAAAAATTGAGTAACACGTCCGAATTAGAAAACTGAAGACCAGAAAAAATTATTTGTTTTTTCCGCCGGATGTTCTACCCCCCCCCGCGAACGCTTCACTTTCACGGGTAGGCGGGCAAGGTTGTGTTTGTAGGAGCGCGACAGAGGAAGTTCCTTGCCGTTAGAAAGCGTGAGAATGTGGTTGCGTTTGCTTTCGGAGAGGCGCACCTCGCGGACGTGAGCAGGATTTACGGCGTATTTGTCGTGAACTTGCAGAAGCGGCACGGGCTTACCAAAGGGTGTTTCTGCTTCCAGTTGCTGCACAAGTGAGCCGAGTGTTTGCGCGGTGAGATATTTTTCAGCATTGGTACTGTAAATATCGGTGTATTGATTTTGTGCCTCAGCATAGACGATGCGGTCGCCCTCAAGCCCAATACTTTCAAGAATAGAAGGAGCTTTTGGGGGAAAGAGCGTTGATTCGACAGTATCCCAAAAGCGTCGAGCGGTAGCGGCATTGCGCATTCTTGCCATCAGGTGTTCGCACTGTTTATTATCGAACGGCTCAAAGGCGATGCCACAGATATTCGGGTATTGCGCCATGAGGTTCGTAGCGCGGTACATTTGTGCGGTATCCTCCTTCGTGATGAGCGTGAGCGGAATACCCAAGCGTGCGAACTCGCCCAAAAGCTCAGGTCTGGCGGCTCCCGCGAAAAGCCACACGCAACACCAGCAGGGATGGCGTTCGGTAAAAAAATCATAGACCCTGCGCGACCACGGAAGGGCGTAAAAGTTGGCGATGGGCAGAGGCGCAAGAGTACTATCTGGCAGTTGAGCAAGAGCGCACGAACGCGCTACCACAAGGATTGCAGAATGGTTCATAGACAAAAAAAAACTTGATACGTTCACGAATTCAGGGAAGGAGTGTCATACAATTGAAGTTTAGATAAATCTTTGGCTCTTTGAAAAAAAAGCACTTTCAGATTTGCATCTGAAAGTGCTGGTGGTGAGATTGCGTT
>JANYDO010000035.1 GCA_025363605.1 Candidatus Kapaibacterium sp. | reverse complement strand
TGGGAACAACTGTTGCCTTCAGTAGCGTCAAAACGGTAACCAATGGTTCGGAAGATGTTGCCTCCGGCGTGAGTGCGATTATCACTTCGACCATTGCCTATCGCATCCAACCACCGCAAGGCGGCTTTAACTTCAAGATTGGCGCAACGCCGTACTTCGCTCCTGCTACCGGAACATTCATGATTTGGGGCGGCATCAGCGCAGGGTTTGGATTTTGATTGTACAAACCCGTACGGAACGCCCAAATGCACAAAGGGTCGAATATCACGATAGATATTCGACCCTTTCTTTTTGATGGTACTACTTCTTGTGAAGACTATCAAATCTCGAAGCCTTTCGATCTATGAATTCAATCTGCAAACTTTGAAAATTACGCATCTTTTTCATCACATTTTGTCAATTCTTCGCTGTGAGCGAATTAGTATTTTAAGTTTTTCATCGTAAAACATTATATTTTTATTTTTCTGTTGACATTAGTTAGTTTTTTTACGTTATTTGTATCCAGCGGCAAGAATTACTTCATAAAATGACTTGCCAAGAGAGTTGTTCGGAATTTTCTTCAGAGATTTGTTCAGATTGTTTCATTTTTTTAGGATTTTGTCATGGTAACATCGTTCAATAAAAAGTGGCTTGTCCCTTTTGTCTTGCTGATGCTGGTCGCCATCATGGGCGTTTTTGCACCACCGTCCACGCCGCTTGTGCAGGGCGGAGCAATTAACTCCGGCGACGTAGCGTGGATGCTTGCTGCATCGGGTTTGGTGCTGTTTATGACCCCGGGTTTGTCGTTTTTCTACGGTGGCATGGTGCGCCGTCAGAACGTGATTTCAACCATGCTCCAGAGCTTTATCGCAATGGGTGTGATTAGCGTTCTCTGGGTAGTGGTGGGCTTCAGTATGTCCTTCGGTGACAGTATTGGCGGCGTTATTGGTAATCCCATGACGTTCTTTATGTTCAACCACGTCGGCGGCGGAACGCATCCGGCATTGTCCCCAACGATTCCGCTTGTGCTTTTTGCGATGTTCCAGCTCAAGTTTGCGATTATTACGCCCGCGCTCATCACGGGTTCGTTCGCAGAGCGGGTGCGCTTTTCGAGTTATTTGCTCTTTATGTGCCTCTTTTGCCTCTTCATTTACGCGCCGCTGGCACACTGGACGTGGCATCCTGACGGCTTCTTGCGCAAATGGGGTGTGCTCGACTTTGCCGGCGGAACCGTCGTGCATATGTCCGCAGGCTTTGCTGCCTTGGCGGGCGCAATGGTGCTTGGTCGCCGCAAAGTTCACGTGAACAGCGAAACGCATTCACCGGCAAATATCCCGTTTGTACTTTTAGGTACGGGTATGCTTTGGTTCGGTTGGTTTGGCTTTAATGCAGGTTCGGCGCTTGCTGCCAATGAAACCGCAGCTATGGCGTTCACCACCACAAACACTGCCTCCGGTGCTGCTGCTCTGGCATGGGTGTTCTTCGATGGTATGCGCGGTCGGAAGCCTTCGGCTCTTGGCGCGTGTATTGGTGCAGTTGTGGGCTTGGTTGCCATTACGCCTGCTGCCGGATATGTGAGTGTTGGCGCGAGTATCATCATCGGTGCATTGGCGGCTGTGGTGAGCAATATCGCGGTCTATTTCAAATCAAAATCTACTCTTGACGACACGCTTGACGTGTTCCCTTGCCACGGTATCGGCGGCGCATTCGGTATGCTCGCAACGGGTGTCTTTGCTTCGGGCGTGGGCTTGATGACCGGACAAACACATACGTTCCTCATGCACCTTGCAGCGCTGCTTATTGTCAGCACGTTTGCCTTCGGCGGCTCTTTCCTGCTCTACAAATTGGTGGATTTGATTACGCCGCTCCGTGTCAGCGAAGATCAAGAAGAAATTGGTCTGGACATGAGTCAGCACGGTGAAAGCATGATGGACAGCGACGACGAAACATTGATGGAAAAAGTTCGTGCGCTGGTGTCCGAAGAAGCAGACTCGTGAACGGATGAATAATGATAAAAGGATGGAGTTTCGTGGAGAGTGCTTCAATCCTCGGCAGTCGGAAAAAGAATCAAGAAAAATACACGACGTTTTTAAGGGGGAAATTCACACACACACTCCACACTTTGAAGTTTACGCAAGCACGTTTGTTTGGTGCTTGGGTGATGCAAAGGAAAAGCCTCACAAGATTGGTTCTTGTGAGGCTTTTTTTAATGAAGGCTTGAAACGACTGATTGGGGAACACAGACAAGAGTGTCTGTGCCACGGGAGCCAGATTTTATGCGGTAGCACAGACACTCTTGTCTGTGCAGTTCTGAAAATGTCCGACCTATTGATTGTGGCGAACTGCCAATACACTACGAGAAAGGAATGGTGCGGCTTCTACGGAAGAATCGCACGTAGAAAAACGTCGAAGCAACGCTTAAACCCGCTAAATATCCCGTCCAAATACCGATTTCGCGCCAATGCCAGATGAATGCTGCTACATAGCTAATCGGAAGCGAAACAAGAATATACGCCACAAATGCAATAATGGTCGGTACTTTTGCATCGGCAAGGGCGCGGAGCGTTCCCAGCATCACTGTTTGTATGCCGTCAAAGAGTTGAAATAGTGCTGCTATCATCAGCAAACCTGCCGCCATTGCTATCACGGCGGGGTCGTTGACATATATCGTCGGTATCAGGTAGCGGAGCAAAATAAATCCTAATGCCGTCAGGGACATATACGCCAAAACGACGTGCGAAGCCGCAAAACCCGCAGAGCGCATATTTGCTCGGTCGCCAGCGCCGTAGAACTGACTAACACGAATGGTAGCCGCCGCCGAAATACCCGTTGCGCCCATAAACGTTAGTGCCGCCGCGCCCATAGCGATTTGGTGCGCCGCGAGTTCGATTGCTCCCAGCCAGCCCATCATAATTGCCCCAAAGGCAAAAGCCGCAACTTCCAGAATGGTCTGCCCGCCAAGCGGTACGCCCAGACGGATGTAGCGAATCACGCTTGCTCTGTCCACACGCACCTCGCGGAGTGCGGCGCGATACGGCGCATAAAATTCACTCCAACGAAAAATAAGCCCAAAAGTGGTTATCATGGAGCATCGCGCAATCAACGTCGCAATACCCGAACCGGTGATGCCAAGCGCAGGGAAGCCGAATTTGCCGTTTATCAGCACATAGTTCAGCCCGATGTTGATGATAATTTCTTGTACGGTGATAATGGCTGCGACCCGCGTATTACCGATACCTTCGGAAAATTGTTTCAATGATTGAAACAGCATCACCGGCGGAATAGAGAAAATCATTAAAAAGTAGAATGGTCTGGCAAGCCTCGCTACTTCAGGGTTTTGACCCATATTTTCCAAGAACAGTCCCACGACGAACATAATTGCCGTGACGAGCAATCCCATCAAAATATTCGCAATGAAGCCATTCTTGAGCCATGAAGCTGTTTCGCGGATGTCGCCTTTGCCGGAAGCCGCACCCACAAAAGGGGTCATTGCTGCCGAAAAGCCGATACAAAACAGTAAGCCTGCAATAAACACATTATGCCCGAATGACGAGGCTGCAAGCGGCACTGTGCCGATACGCCCGACCATGATGTTATCGGTGATTTGCACAATCATATGCCCGATTTGAGTGAACATCACCGGTACGGCGAGGGCAATGGTTGTTCGGTAGTGCGAGGCGTAGCGGAGAAAATGCGATTGCAGAGAGGATTGATGCGGTGTTGACATGAAGAGTCAAAAAGAATGGATAATGGGAATGATAGTTTCGGAAATGATGTTGCTACCATTCCTGTAAATGAGTACAAATAGTTCTGACAGATTAGGTCTGAAGCGGTTTCTTGTGAAGCACAGACAGGAGTGTCTGTGCCACAGAAATCAGATTTAATCTGGTAGCACAGACACTCTTGTCTGTGTAGTCCTAAAATTGTCAAAACTACTGTAAATGTACAGAAATACAAAGACGGGAAATATTCCTCAAGGTTGCACGGCAGTATCCGCAGGCGGCGCGTACGGTAAAATCACGCGGAAGGTCGTCCCGACGTTCAGGGTGCTTTCTACTTCAATAGTTCCGCCGTGCATATTGACTGCTCGCTCCACGATAGCAAGCCCCAAGCCGCTTCCCTGAATCTCGCCGACGTTTTTGCCACGATGGAACGTTGCAAAAAGTTTCGGCAAATCCTCCGGCGTAATCCCGATACCGGAATCTTGAATGGTGATGACAGCTGCTTCGGGAGTGGCTTCAACAGCAAAGCGTACTTCGGTGTCGCTCGGTGAGTATTTGTACGCATTAGAAAGCAGATTGCCGAAAATAAGCCGGAGGAGTTTGGGATCGGCAACCATCGGCAGCGCTTGAACGCTGTACTCTGAAAGCGTGGAGTGTGTTTGCCCCAGACTTTTCTCATGCTCACGGACTAACTCACGGCAAAATTGCACGAGGTCAATATTGTCCGGTTCAAAGGGCAACTTGCCG
>JANYDO010000276.1 GCA_025363605.1 Candidatus Kapaibacterium sp. | reverse complement strand
CCTTTACCGTCGTGTCCGCCCGCAAGCCCGCTATGAATGGACGCTTGGCGTACTGAAAGAATCCAAAGCACAAGGCTTGCGCACAAAGACCGGTATCATGCTGGGTTTGGGCGAGCAACGCGAAGAACTTTTGACCGTGATGCAGGATTTATGCGCTGTGGGCGTAGATGTCCTTACGCTTGGTCAGTATCTTCAGCCCACCAAAGCGCATTTGCCCGTAGAGCGTTTTGTGCATCCCGACGAGTTTGCGGAATTGCGCGAGATTGGGCTTCAGATGGGCTTTGATTGGGTGGAATCAGGACCACTTGTCCGCAGTTCGTACCATGCAGAGCGCCATGTGTGAGAAAAGTATGGAACACGGGGATTGGACGAATGAAGAAAGATGAAGAGGATTCTTGCAAAGAATGACTTTCTGAAAAATCTGCACTTATCCGCTCCAATCCCTGTCCCCTAGCAATACGTTCAGAGCAAATCGAAATTTCCGATGAATCTATGAAAATAACAGTTCTGGGAAGCGGCACTTCGACGGGCGTTCCACTGGTGGGATGTTCGTGCGAGACGTGCCTCTCGACAGACTCACGCGATAAACGGCTTCGTCCCTCCATTCTTGTCGAATCCGACACGACAACCATTGTGATAGATACCTCCGCCGATTTTCGGTATCAAATGCTCCGTGAGAATGTGCAAAAAATAGATGCTGTCGTTTTCACGCATCACCATTTTGACCATATTGGCGGCTTCGATGATGTTCGAGCATTCAATTTTATGCTCCGCAAGGCGCTCCCCATCTATCTTATGCAAGAAACAATGGACAATCTGGAGCGCACGTTTATTTACGCTTTCACCGATACCGGACAAAAAGGTGGTGGTGTGCCGGTCGTGGTGCAGCACATCATAGACACCGCAACCTTCACCGTCGGCGATATTGACTTCACGCCTATTCCGATGCTGCACGGCAAAATGCGCGTCAACGGCTATCGCATCGGTAATTTTGCGTATTGTACCGATACCAATTTTATTAGTGAGGAATCCTTTGCGCTTCTGCATGATTTGGATATTCTCATCCTCGACGCACTCCGCTATGAAGCCCACACAACGCACTTCAATGTTGATCAAGCACTTGCCGTAGCACGGCGCATCGGTGCACGGCAAACGTATTTCACGCATATCGCTCATAACATTAAGCACGATGATTTAGAATCCCGTTTGCCGCCCGGAGTGGCAATTTGTTATGATGGATTACAGCTTGAATTCAAGCTGTTTGAATGTTAAGACTTCAAGATTTTTGTACCCCCCTACCATGAATAATCATTTTGATGTTATCGTCATCGGTGGTGGACACGCAGGCATAGAAGCTAGTGTCGCTGCCGCAACTATGGGCGCAATCGGAACAAAACCCGTCCGCGTGGCACTTGTTTCGATGGACACTCATTCTATCGGGCGCTTGTCCTGCAATCCTGCTGTGGGCGGCTCTGCCAAAGGGCATTTGGTAAAAGAACTGGACGCGCTGGGCGGTGTGATGGGCTTTATCGCGGACAAAAGCGGCTTGCAATTCAAGATGCTGAATCGCTCCAAAGGTCCTGCCATCTGGTCGCCGCGTTCGCAGAATGACAAAGACCTCTACCCGCAGTATGCACAAGAACTGATTCTGTCAACGCCAAACCTCGCTTTTGTGCAAGGCTCGGTCGTGGAAATTCTTGTGCAAAAAGACACCGTGAGCGGCGTAAAACTTGCGGATGGGTCGGAACTGCATTGCCAAGCCGTAGTGCTGTGTGGCGGTACGTTTCTGAATGGTGTGATGCACACGGGCTTGTGCAAGACGGTGGGCGGACGTTTCGGCGAACAAGCGGCGACGGGCATTTCCGATATGCTTACCAGTTATGGTTTGGAAAAAGGACGGCTCAAAACCGGTACGCCGCCTCGCGTAGCAATGGAATCTATTGACCTCAGCAAAACAGAAATTGCTACCGGCGACGAGCCGCCGCTTCCCTTCTCGCACCGCTCTGAGTCCGTGCAGAACCGTATCGTGTGTTACAGCACCTACACGAGCGCTGCGACGCATGAGATTTTGCGCGAAGGCTTTGAACAATCTCCCATGTTTACAGGCAGGATTCAAGGCAGCGGTCCGCGGTATTGTCCGTCTATTGAGGACAAAATTCATCGTTTTGCTGACCGCGATTCGCACCACATTGTGCTTGAGCCGGAGGGCTTATCCACCAATTCGGTGTATGTGAACGGATATTCAACCAGTTTGCCTGAAGACGTGCAGTTGCGCGGCTTGCGAACAATTCAGGGTTTGGAAAATGTCGAACTGCTCCGCGTCGGCTATGCGGTGGAGTATGATTTCTTTTTTCCCTTCCAATTACGCTTTTCATTAGAGACCAAAGCGATTTCCGGTCTATTTTTTGCAGGTCAAATTAATGGCACTTCGGGTTATGAAGAAGCCGCAACGCAAGGTTTTATTGCCGGAGTGAACGCAGTCCGAAAAGTGCGCGGCGAAGATGAGTTTACGCTGAAGCGCTCTGAGGCGTACATTGGTGTTCTGATTGACGACCTCGTGAACAAAAGCACCGAAGAGCCGTATCGAATTTTCACATCGGCAGCGGAATATCGCTTGCTGTTGCGACAGGACAATGCCGACCGACGGTTGATGAAATATGGACACGCTCTCGGCTTGATAGACACTGCCACGCACGAAAAAATGCTGGCACGAGAAGAACTCACACGTCAAACGCTGGATTTTGCAAAGACGACGCGCTTTCGTCCCGCAGAAATTAATGACTATCTCGCCGAAATGAACGAACCGCCCATTAGCGAGGTTTCAAGCGTGGAATTGCTTACGAAGCGTTCGCAGCTCACGCTCAAGCCGCTTTTGGAACGCACAAATTGGTCAGCAAGCATCGGACAACAAGACATGACTGCCGCTGAGGCGCAAACTCTGGATACGGTGGTAGAACAAGCAGAAATCGAAATCAAATATAGCGGCTATATTGATAGGCAAATGAAGGAAATAAGCGTCTTTGCGGCGAACGAGGAAAAGAAAATCCCGGAAGCGGTGGATTATGCCGCTATAAAGTCACTTTCCACCGAAGCACGGCAAAAGCTCTCGCGTATTCGTCCGCAATCGCTGGGGCAAGCCTCACGAATACAAGGCGTATCGGCATCGGATATTTCGGTGCTGACGTTGTATTTGCGGTAATAATTTTTGACATAACGACAAGTTCGATATAAC
>JANYDO010000275.1 GCA_025363605.1 Candidatus Kapaibacterium sp. | reverse complement strand
CGAATCCGTTGACTCGACGATGTGCTTCTTCGGGACACCGTTCTTGCCCACCAATACGCGGATATTTACTTTACCTTCTATGCCCGCTCGTTTTGCCAAGTCGGGATAGATGACCTTGCGTTGCAATTCTTTAATGTCAATATACGGTTCTTTTTCCACCGGAACGAAGTCGTAGGCGTTCGGCTCATCTTCGCGGACTTCGGTGTCCACATCGGAAGCCAAGCCGAGGAATCCTTGGTCGTTGCCGTCGCCACCAGTCGTGCTGGCGCGCGAGATTTCGTCCACGTTGGCAAAGTCTTTGACATCAGGAGCAATAAGAGCATCGGGCACCGGCACGGGCGTACCGGCGCGGGCAGCCGGACCGGGCGCAGTCGGCGGCGGAGCGGCTTCGGTTTGCTGCGGAGGCGGAGGCAAGTTTGTCAATTTCATTTTGTTGATGGGCGGGACGCTGCTTATCGTTGAACGCAGCGTCAGAAATGCCGAGTACGTACCTAAAAGCGTACCGAAGAACAGCAATGCCGTCACAAATCCCCGCCGCGTGGCAAGCGGAATGATGCGCTTCAGGTCGGATGCACGAATAAGCGGTTTATTAGGCTGCAAAACGACTGGTTGCTCTGGGATGTTCTTTGCGACAGTACGAGACAATCCTATTGGCGCTGTTCGCTCCTTCAAGGCAGCTTCCAGAACGCTTAATTGCTTGCTATAAAACGCTTCACTTGCCTGAAGCGCTGCATCGGGCTTAGTGATAAAACGGCGCAAGTCCTGAAGCGCAATAAAATCGTCTACTGCGGGCGGAGAGCGGCGCAAAAGCACATCCAATTCACGGCGTTCATCATCGAGAATATCGTCGTACACAGCGCTTATCATCAAGTGTTCAAGGCGCTCACGGTCTTTGGGTGTAAGGTCGTCGGTTTTCATGATTTCCGTGATAATTCGTGGGTAGTTTTGAGGAGAGTTTGGAGTTTTTTCATCGCCCGGAAATGGAGCGTTTTTACCGTGCCATCTGCCACACCAAGCTCGGCGGCAATCTCCCTGAACGGCATATCGTGAAAATGTCGCGCTCGAAAGACCGCTTGCTCCGCATTGGTAAGCGTCTGAATAGCACGTTCTATCTGCCTTTGCAATTCGTCAGCTTCGGCAAGAGCTTCGGGATTGGCATTCGGCTGCGTGTCAGTAAACGACGGGGAATGTTCCAACTCGCTTGTGAGACTTTCCCTGAGAAGCTCACGCTGCGTGCGCTCCGATGCCGTCTTCCGCATATCCAGCCACGTTCTCAGTGCCACGCGCCGGAGCCATGCGCCAAAAGACGTTTCCCAATGCCCCGCGTCACCACGAAAGGAACAGATATTGTGCAAGAGTTTGAGCCAGATTTCTTGCGAAAGGTCTTCCGCCGCCTCATGACCGGAGGCAAGTCGGACGGCAGCGGCAAACACAAGACGCTTGCACGCGCCGTAGAGCGTACGAAACGACTCTTCATCAGCGCTAGCAATGCAATAGCGCCGAATCAGTTCGGGTATATCGTTGGTATTGTGCTTCATTTGTAGCGCCTAGCGCAAACGGAATATGATAGGAATACTCACCCAACATTCGACAGGCTTGTTGTTTTGAATAGCAGGCGTGAAAACGGCACTCATAACGGCTTTCGCAGCAGCAGTGTTCAGCAAATCAGAATCGCTTCCTTCGATGATATGTTTTTTCGGCATACCGTTTTTACCAACCAAAACCCGCACAAACACTCGCCCCTCAACTCCTGCTCTTTTCGCCACTTCGGGATACACCACTAATTTTTGAAGCTCCCGAATGTCGAGGAATGGCTCTCTTTCGACAGGTGTAGGCTCATACACGTCCGGCTCTTCTTCGCGGACTTCTACCGTAATATCGCTTGGAAGTGCTGAAATTCCTTCATCCAGACCATCCGAAGGACGAGTGATTGCATCCACCCATGTAAAAATTGCATCTGGCATGATAAGAGCATCCGGCACGGGAACTGGTGTCCCTGCACGGGCAATCGAAAGGCTTGCAGGAGCAACTGGTGGTGGCACGATAGCTTCAGCAGCAGTTGGCGGCGGTGGCAGGTTCATTATCTTCATGCTATTGACAACAGGTGCAGAACGCACCGTTATCCGATTTGCCAGCGCATAGACGCTATATCCCAGAAATAGCAAGACCAGTACGGACATCGAACCCCAAAAGCCGCGCAGGGTGGAAGTAGGCATATATGCTTTGAGTTCCATTGCGCCATAGTGTGCATTAATGCTTGCGTTCGGGCGCAATGCCAATGAGCGTAATGCTAATGAGCGCAATGCCGACAAACGCAAAAGAGAAGAACGGTGAGTCGTCATGGTTGCCTCCAAGAAAGCAGTAAAAAATATGGGCGAAATTGCCCTTTCTTACCATGACGACGTTTTTTCCGGAAAGGTTGACAAGAAAGAATTAGTCTGCAAAAATCTGCTCAATTTCAATACTGAAACCCGTTACGACCACTGATTCGCAAACACCTTTTTCGGTAAGTTTCTGCCGAAG
>JANYDO010000239.1 GCA_025363605.1 Candidatus Kapaibacterium sp. | reverse complement strand
GAGGACATTGCCACGACACTCCAGTTCGAGGGCTATGAAACGATGACCGCCGAAGATGGCTTGGCTGGCATCGAAAAGGCAAAGACAGAGCGCCCCGACCTAATTTTGTGCGACGTTTCAATGCCGCGCTTGGATGGATTCGGCGCGCTTGAACAAATACGCAAAACCGACGGCATTCGTACCGTACCGTTTATTTTCCTTACCGCGAAGGCAGAAAAAGCTGATATGCGCCGAGGTATGGAACTTGGTGCTAATGATTATCTCACGAAGCCTTTTACAACGGATGAACTTATTAATGCCGTTTCTGCGCAGTTTGAAAAAGTGGCGGGTATTAACAAAATAATTGATGATACGGTCTCGCATTTAGGGAAAAATATCGCATATGCACTTCCCCATGAATTTCGCACTCCGCTCACAGGCATTATCTCTTCGACGGATATGATAGATATGCTTGCCAATGACGCAAAGAATGGTCGAGGAGTGGACTCTGCCGAACTCGAAAGCATTGCACACGACATTCGCATTTCTGCCGAACGGCTTCGGCATTTGACTGAAAATTTTCTCGTCTTTACCCAACTCCAAGATATTGCTTCTAAGCCCAGTGACGTTGCACTTCTGCGCAAACAGATGACCGAGGGTGGGGTATTGGGAATGGTTGAAGACATATTTAATATGCAAGCTTCCGATTGTGGGCGCACAAGTGACCTCCAAATCTCCGTTGAGGATTCGGAGATTGCAATGGACAGCAAAGATGTCTATAAAATCATTCAGGAAATTGCCAGTAATGCACTCAAGTTCTCACGGTTCGGCTCGCCCATTACGGTCAATGGCAGAATAGAAGGTTCAACCTATCACCTCGTTGTCAACGATAAAGGTTGCGGTATCAGGGAAACCGATATTCCCAATCTTGGGGTACCATTTTTTCAATCCGACCGCCTCAATAATGAACAACAGGGTGCCGGCTTGGGCATGGCAATTGTCAAAAAATTACTCGAAATATACAACGGGAACGTTACCATCCAAAGTGTTCTTAATCAAGAGACCACTATCATCATCCGTCTTCCCGTTGCTACACCTATTGCAGAGCGCCCTTGAGAGAAGGTTGAGTTTTGCAGTCTGCACACGCTTGATACCTCAAAAGATTGTATCCATTGTAAGCCCGATTCCTCCTCGAAACTCAAGATAGCAAGAACTCAACACTCAACATTTCTTTTTCATGTTCTCAAAACTTCAACGTATCCATTTTGTCGGCATCGGTGGCATTGGGATGAGCGGCATTGCGGAAATCCTTATTGACCAAGGCTTTACGGTGAGCGGCTCGGATTTGCAAAAATCCGAGGTAACAAATCACCTTGCCTCGCTGGGTGCGATTATTTACGAGGGACATCGTGCAGAAAATATCGAAGGCGCAGAAGCAGTCGTTTACTCCAGTGCTGTGCGCATCAACGAAAATCCGGAAACTGTCGAGGCGCAGCGCCGTAAAGTTCCCATCATCCGTCGCGCCGAAATGTTGGCAGAGGTTACCCGTCTCAAATACTGCCTTGCTATCGCCGGTACGCACGGGAAAACCACGACAACCTCAATGGTGGGCTTGATTTTGATGAAAGGCGGCATTGACCCGACGGTAATTGTCGGCGGCAAACTAAGCGGACTAGGTGGCACAAATGCACGCTTGGGACGTGGCGAATGGACGGTAGTAGAAGCAGACGAATACGACCGCTCGTTCTTACAACTTTTACCAACTATCGCTGTCATCACCAATGTCGAAGCAGAGCATTTAGACATTTACGCTGATTTCGACGACATTAAGCGCACCTTTGCTCAATTTGCCAACAAAACGCCTTTTTATGGCATTGTTGCAGTTTGCCTTGATAATCCGGGCGTGATGGAAGTGCTGCCTACTATCAACAAAAAAGTCATTACCTACGGGCTTTCGCCACAGTGCGATATACGAGCCGTCAACGTCACACACAACGAGCGCTCATCGGAATTTATGCTCCTTCGGCACGGAGAAGAACTCGGCACAATGAGTATCAATATTCCGGGCTTGCACAATGTTCGCAATGCACTAGGCGCAATCACTGCCGCGCTGGAACTTGGCGTGAGCGTCCAAGACATCCGTAGCGCCCTCGAAGGCTTTACTGGCGTGTATCGGCGATTTGAAATTAAAGGCGAGAAAAACGGCGTGATGGTTATTGACGACTATGCGCACCACCCTTCGGAAGTAAGTGCCACACTCGAAGCTGCCCGCAAGGGCTGGAAACGTCGCGTTATCTGTGTTTTCCAGCCACATACCTACACGCGCACACGCGATTTTTGCGCTGATTTCGGCAAGTCCTTTGGCGATGCTGACCATCTCATCGTTACCGACGTGTACCCCGCCCGCGAAGAGCCGATTGAGGGTATTACGGGTGAAATCATCGCCAATGCTGCCGCGCAATTTGGGCATCGCCACGTCCAATACGTTCCAAACAAACAAGATATTCCCCAAACACTCCGCAGCATGATGCGCGAAGGCGACATCGTCATGACGCTGGGCGCAGGAGATATTTGGAAATATGGGAATGAGTTTTTGAGCGGGTTGTAATCGGATTATTTGAATGATGCCTTGCCACCGGAATTTACCATTCAAAACTTAGAACTCAACATTTTTGATTTTTGCCATGAATCGCTACGAAGAACTCCAAGCACTCATTCGCACCTTTGAAAAAGACTTCACAAAATTCTACGACAAAGGCAACAAAGAAGCCGGCATCCGTCTCAGAAAAAATATGCAGACGCTCCGCGCCTTTGCTAAATCTGTGCGGGACGAAGTGCAGGAAAAGAATAACGATATAGGAAATACAAATTCAGACGATTAGCATAATTTTCTGAATCTTGTACCCCGCGTTCCGCCGCCGCACTAACAATCACGTTCATCACTTTTCGTTTTATCATCTCAATCCATTATGGCATCATCTGCATACAAATCCTACCAAACTATTGAACGGCTGCACGAAGCAATCGGGCAAGAAGTAACGTTGAACGGTTGGGTCTATGACACCACCGGCAAAGGTAAACTCCAATTTATCAAACTCCGCGACGGCTCCGGGACTGTGCAGTGCGTGGTCTTCAAACCCAACGTGGCAGAAGAAGTCTTTGAAGCCGCAAAATCACTCACGCAAGAAAGCTCCGTTCGTATCGTCGGCACAGTACGGGCAGAAGAACGCGCTCCATCGGGAGTGGAAGTGGATGTGAAAGAAATCAAAATCTGGCAAATTGCGAAAGATTATCCCATCACGCCCAAAGAACACGGCGACGCATTCCTCATGGAAAATCGTCACTTGTGGCTGCGCTCCACCCGGCAGCACGCTATCATGCGCGTTCGGGCAACGATTGTGAAGGCAATACGCGACTTCTTCGATGGCAACGGCTTTACGCTTATGGATTCGCCCATTCTCACGCCAGCGGCTTGCGAAGGCACTTCCACGCTTTTTGAGACGGAATACTTCGATTTGGGCAAAGCCTATTTGTCGCAGTCGGGACAACTCTACGGCGAGGCTTCGGCAATGGCGCAGGGTAAAATCTACACCTTCGGTCCTACCTTCCGCGCTGAGAAATCCAAGACGCGCCGCCACTTGACGGAGTTCTGGATGGTCGAACCGGAAGCTGCTTTTTTTGAACTTGCCGATGATATGGACTTGGCAGAAGATTTCGTGGAATACATCGTGCAGACCGTCTTGAAGCACCGTCAGCAAGAACTGGCAACGCTTGGACGCGACGTGACGAAACTGGAGAAAGTACGCCGTCCCTTCCATCGTATGTCCTACACCGAGGCAGTGGAATGGTTGAACAAAAACAACGTCAAACTGAACAGAAAACAGGCAGACGGCACGGAAATACAAGTAGATTTCCCGTGGGGCGAGGATTTTGGCGCTCCGCAAGAAGAAGCGCTCATGCAGCAGTTCGAGAAACCCTGCATCGTTCACCGTTACCCAACGGAAGTAAAAGCCTTCTACATGAAACGCGACCCCGAAAACCCGAAGGTGGCGCTGGCAATGGATATGCTTGCTCCCGAAGGCGCAGGCGAGATTATAGGCGGCTCGCAGCGCGAGGACGATTTCGACGCTCTGAAAGAGCGTATTTTGTCGCACGATTTACCCTTGGAATCTTTCGAGTGGTATTTGGATTTGCGTCGATACGGAAGTGTGCCGCATAGCGGCTTCGGGCTTGGCTTAGAGCGTACCGTGAAGTGGATTACCGGCGCAGAGCATATCCGCGAGACCAATCCATATCCGCGCATGATTTATCGGATTCAGCCGTAAACAAATCTAAACTATTGGAGATGAGTATGAATCCTATTAGCATCCACTATACCCCTGAAGCTAGCGTTATTACTGTTCCTGTGGCTACACTCAGTCCCAGTGACGTAAGCCGCCTAATAAAAGCACTTCGCTTTGAGGCGCTTGCCCAAGATGTTGCTTTTGATGATAGCATCATGGATATTGCCGAAGAAGTACATAGTTCGTCATATCAACATCTTCCCGAACACGTCCGCCAAGCTCTTGAAGAAGAAGAGAATAATCTGCACTCAAGAGCATGAATGAACGTACTGTGATTGTTGATACGAACCGACTGTTCTCTTCGGTGCTACCTAGCGGAAAGAGTGATAGAGCGATATTACAACGCTCTGAATATCGCTTCTTCACACCCAATTTTACGATTATTGAGTTATTCAAACACAAAGACGCACTTCTGAAGAAAGCCAAGTTGCCCGAAGCATCGGTACTTGGCTTTCTGGAAGAAGCGATTGAATGTGTAAACTTTGTCAGCGTTAGCGATATTCCCGTTGGCACATTTTTGGAAGCATATCGAATATGCCGGAGAACTGACCGTAATGATACAGCATTTGTCGCACTAACGCTTCATTTGGATGGTGTTCTCTGGACACGAGATGATACTCTCAAGATAGGTTTGGCGAAACAAGGTTTTACAAGGCTTTTCTCAATGTGACACTTGCTTACTGATTGGAAATGCAGCGCTGTGTTTTATACCCCTTGAATTCAACTTGAAAAAACACATTATACACTAATACCTCCCCTACTCCAGCTCCACCAAGCCCATTTTCTTATACGCCTTGCGGAGCGTCCGCATAGCGCGGCGGTTTGCCTCTTCCGCACCTTTTTTCAAGATGGCGTTCAGAGTGACTTTGTCGTTACGAATCTCTTGATAGCGCTTGCTGATTGGTTCCACCATTGCCACCATCGCGTCAGCAAGTGCTGCCTTGAACTCCGCATAGCCTTTGCCCGCGAACTCCGCTTCGGTCTCTGCTTGGATGTTTCCTGTGGCTACGCCGTACAGCTCAATCAAATTTGTGACTGCCGGACGGTCTTCGGCAGCGCGTATATCCGTGCCGGAATCGGTGACGGCGCGTTTGATTTTGCTGCGAATCTCATCAGCGCTATCAGTCAAAAAAATAGTCGCTTTCGGGTTTTCATCGGATTTCGACATTTTTTTCGTGGGGTCTTGCAGACTCATTACTCGTGCGCCCACCTTCGGAATGAAGACCTCCGGCACAGTGAAGGTGTCGGAATAATGATGATTGAAGCGCTCGGCAAGATTGCGTGAAAGCTCCAAATGCTGCTTCTGGTCAGCCCCCACGGGAACAAGATTGGTCTGGTAGAGCAAAATATCGGCAGCTTGCAGCACAGGATACGTGAACAAACCAACGCTGGCGCTGTGCTTTTCGGATTTTTCCTTGAACTGCGTCATTTTCTGGCACTCGCCCATCGAAGCAAAACAATTCAACAGCCATGCGCATTGCGCGTGGGCAGGTACGTGGGATTGCGCAAAAATCACGCTTTTGTCGGGGTCAATACCGCTCGCAATGTACATTGCCGCTACGTCCAGGGTTTGCTTGCGCAGTTCAGCGGGATTAGGGCGGATGGTCAAAGCGTGTAAATCTGCAATAAAGTAAATGCAGTCATAATCGTTTTGCAATTCTACCCAGTTTTTGAGTGCGCCGATGTAATTACCAATAGTTAAGCCGCCCGCACCGCTTGTGGGCTGCATTCCACTAAAAATAATGGGGCGTTTTGTGGGTTGTGCTTGTGTACTCATGGTAAACCTTTGGAAAAAGAAAAATTTTCATTCATCATTCAAAACTCAACATTTCTTTCTTAGTCTTTGTATAGGTCAATTTCGTCCTCGCCAGCCATTGCTACGCCGAGCGGGGTAAGCGTGTGTAGCACCCGCACCGTGCCGGCATGGTGCGCTAAAACCTCCGGCAAACGCTTGTAGCAGTGCGGCGATTCATCCACTCCCGCGCCGCGCAGTTCCACGCCTTTGCCCGATACCCAATTATCCATCATTGCACGACTGATGAGTCCGGGCGAAATGACTTTTTTTGTATGGTAATTAAGTTTACCACGAGCTTTCGTGCGGCTCATGACGCGCCCTGCGCCGTGAATGGTGGAATACAGCGCCGTTTGGGATTCCGGGGATTCCACTCCTTCCAAAATGACGGAAATGTCGCCCATTGAACCACCTACAAACCCGCGCTGACCCGGAAAAGCAGGCGTAGCGCCCTTGCGCACGACCCAGTAATCTTCGCCGCTGTGCTGCTCTTTCCATGCAAAATTATGGTGATTGTGAACTTCATCCAGAATATTCGCACCAAGCAAACGCGCCACTTCGGCACAAACCCAATCCCGTCCGGCGTACGCATATCGTCCCGCAAGGCGCATAGATTCGAGATAATCTGCGCCGATATTGGACGATTCCTCAATAACAAGTGGCTCTGCATCAATAGAATCCTTTGCGCCGCCGAGTTTGAGATAATGATTCGCAATCGTGTGTCCAAGCCCGCGCGAACCGAAATGTACGCCAATCCAAATACGGTCTTGCTCGTCGGTAAAAATGTCCACGTAGTGATTGCCGCTTCCAACCGTACCAAGCTGGTTGCGGGCTTTGTCCTTAATTGCATTGGCTGGGCGCAGCTTCCAAGCGTCGTCGTCGAAGAGTTCGTGGTCAACTCTCGTTGCATTTTTGCGCCCCATACCGAAACTAACGGCTTTCCAAAGGTCGTCCATGATGGTTTTGATATTGCGGCGCACATCGTTTGCATCGGCATCGGTCAGCACTGCCTTATTGCCACACGCAATGTCGTACCCCACGCCCGAAGGACTGATGCGCCCTTTATATGCCACCACGCCGCCAATCGGCACGGCATAGCCTTGATGGTGGTCGCCCATAAGCGCCGTTTTATCGGCTATCCGGGCGCAGACGCGCATTTGCTTCAGTGCGCCTTCGTCTATCGGATCGCCCCAGATGGGGATATTGTCTATGAGTTGCATGGTTGTTTTATGTGATTTTCAGCCTTGAGTTTAAGCACGTCAATTTCAAGCCATTTTTTTGACATTAACGTTTCAATTCCCGTGTCTCTTCCGCAAGAGCTTTGGGGAGCATCTGCAAAAAAGGGAGTGCTTGCGCGAAGTCTAGCTTGTCATGCGTTTCGCCAAGTGCTTGCAAATTGGCGTAATATTCGGAGCGGTGCTGTTCGTAATAGCTTTCGCTGGCCACTTTCCATGCAAGGCGGCCACAATGCTGTGCCAGAAACCATTTCTCCAGCAAGCGCCCCATTCTTCCGTTGCCATCGGTGAAAGGGTGAATTTTTTCAAATACCAAATGCACCAGCGAAGCGTGATAGAACGCCTTATCGGGCGGCAAATCCATTTTCAGCAACTGCTTGATTTCTGCCCAAAACCGTTCCATTGTAAGGGCAACAGTTTCCGGCGGCAGGGGACGATAGACAACACGAACACGGCTACCAATAACCACAGGAACACGCCGATATGTGCCTCGCTCACGATGGTTATCCATAAATTTGCTTGCCATAAAATGTGCCTTCAGAAAGTTTTTTTCATTCAGCACGCGACCTTCAGCAAACAAGTATGTCTCCTCCAATGCCTGCACCCATTCAAGCGTTTGGCGTGTTTCGGCGCTGATTCCTTTAGCATTGGTTAAGCGCGAATTGAGATAAAAGTTCAAATCAATCTCTACGCCTTCAATTTGCGAAGAAAAAACCGCCGCCGACTGACGCGCAAAAGAAATTGTCGGGTACGTCCGCAATTCTGCGAACTCTTTCCAAAGCTCTTGAACACTGAGCTTAGAGAGTTTTTTATACGCGGCAAAATGGGTTGTGTCGGTAAGAGAAATCAACGTTTAGTTTCAAACAGATTCAAGAAAAAAGACATTCAAAAACCCACCATTCCTCAAAACTCTTCTTCGTCTTTGCCCGGCTTCATCGAAAACATACTTTGGAAGAGGTCTTTGAAGCCCGTACCGCCGCGCTCTAGTTGGTACTTGCTCAGAAGCGAAAACTCTGCCATGCCGTGCAGCGCAAATTCCATAAGGAAGATTTGGTCTTGGGTAGAGGCTTTGGGTTGATGTTTTTTCACAAGGTCGAAAAGTCCCGGAATGCTGTACAGCGCTTGTTCGTATGCGGCATTGTCCAGATTACTCAAAATATCCAGTGCGTTTCCTTTGCGGAACCACTCCGTGATTTTGAGATAGGGGCTGTCGCTGGAACTGCGCTTGAAGGATTCGGGGTCGGGGAAATAGTTCGTAAACTGTGTGCGAATCGCTTTCCCGATGAGTATTTGCGCTACTTTGAAGGGACCTTCCTGCTCGCCTTCATACACCAATTCCACTTTGCCCGTGATAGACGGCACTACGCCCCAGAAGTCGCCCACACGCACGGCGGTTGTGGTTTCGCCCGTTACGATAGCGCGGCGTTCGGCTGCGCTGTGTAAATTCTCAAAGGCGGAGATGGTCAAACGCGCCGACACGCCGCTTTTGGAATCCACGTACTCGCTGCCACGTGCCTCGAAGGCAATTTGCTCAATGAGTGTATATGCAAGCGGATGTGCGGTGATAGCACTTTTCTGTTCTTCGGGAATATGCGCTTCTTGCGCAGTAATTTCTTGCGCAATCTCCAGCGTTTTCGGATAGTGCGTCAAGATTTGGCTATCAATGCGATCTTTGAGCGGCGTTACAATCGAACCGCGATTGGTATAATCCTCAGGATTGGCGGTGAACACAAATTGAATATCCAATGGCAGACGCAACTTGAAGCCGCGAATCTGAATGTCGCCTTCCTGCAAAATGTTGAACAGCGCTACTTGAATACGCGCCTGTAAGTCCGGCAATTCGTTGATAACAAAAATGGAGCGGTGCGAACGAGGAATTAAGCCAAAGTGAATCACGCGGTCATCCGAATACGGCAGCTTCAGCGTGGCAGCTTTAATCGGGTCTGCATCGCCGATGAGGTCAGCGATAGACACGTCCGGCGTAGCGAGTTTTTCCGTGTAGCGCTCGGAGCGGTGCACCCATGCAATGGGAGTCTTGTCGCCTTGCTCTTGCACAAGGTCGCGGGCAAAGCGGGAAAGCGGATGCAGGGGGTCGTCGTTCAATTCCGAACCCGCTACAATCGGCATCCACTCGTCCAAAAGCTCGACCATCTGACGCGCCATGCGGGTTTTCGCCTGCCCGCGCAAGCCCAGCAAAATCATGTTGTGTTTAGAGAGAATTGCTCGCTCCACATCGGGAATAACCGTATCCTCATAGCCCAGAATGCCGCTAAACACGGGCTTGCCGGAGCGCATACGATGCAGGAGATTTTGACGAAGTTCTTCTTTGATAGAACGCGACTTGTAGCCGGAGCTTTTCAGTTCGGCTAATGTGGTGATGTTGGGTTGATTTGACATAGAGTTAAGGAGTTGTGGCTAGTTCGACTAATTTGTTGACGGTGTTCCAATTGCGTGTTGTGGCGGAAACCTTCAATTTACTCTCAAAAAATTTATTCGACAACTTGGTTTCGCCATAACCGCCCGGACAATACAGAAACACTTCCGTGCCTGAAATGACGAATTCATCGGGCGAATAGTTCAAAGCACGTACTTTTTCAAGCTCTTTTACGGGCGGCGCTTCAGCAAGAAAGGTAACGTGCAATTTTTCGCTTGATATTCCTTCGCGCCTGACAAATGGGTTCGCTTCCAGAATATGCCGTATCTCCGCACTACTTCTGACAATAACCGGCACATCGAACAGATATTGCTTTGCAATGGCTTGCTCAAGCGTTCGGGCAAGGTCGGTATTGGAAGCAGGTATGTCGGTTGCAAAAACGACATTTCCACTTTGAATATACGTTATCACATCAGCTAAACCCAGGCTTTCATATAATGCCTTTATATCTGCCATGAGAATTTTTCTCTGTCCACCCACGTTGATACCGCGCAAAATGGAAATATACGTTTGCATTGAATGAATAACCTTGAATGGAAAGGATGCGGTGTTCGCAGAAAACCCGTCCGGCGGCAGGCACGTTGGTCGTGCATGAACCATTCGGACGGGCAAAATATAATGGAAGTATCTTTCAAAGCCACCTATTTTTTTGCGGGTGCTTTTGAAGCGGGTGCTTTTGAAGCGGGTGCTTTTGAAGCGGGTGCTTTTGAAGCGGTAGCTTTTGAAGCGGGTGCTTTTGAAGCGGTCTTTTTCTCGCCTGCGGGCTGAGTCTTAGCTTCTGCTTTGGGCTTACTTTCAACCTTTGCCTTACTTGCAGCCTTTGGAGCAGCTTTCGATGTTGCTTTCGGCGTAGATTTTGAACTTGCTTTCGGTCTAGCGCCAGGAACGTAGTTCACGTGCGGCTTGAGCGGGTCATTCCACCACTCGACTTCTAATTCGGGGAAAATGCTGTTACGTGCTTCCATCTCGGCGACGGCTTTATTATCTTCGTTGCTGATTTTTTTCGCTGTTGCATAATGTTCGGCAAGGTCGCATAGCCTCTTAAAATCAGAGTAATGGAACATGAATCGTCGCTCGGCATAATCCCGTGCTGACCACGTAGTAACGAGGAATTGCCAGTCGGACGATTGCAACAGCAACAGCTCACGCATGGCTTGCGTACAAATGCGACGCATGGTGTCGTCCATGGTATGCGGTTGATGCTTATTCATCAACTCATCGAAGCGATGCTCCGCTTCATAGATAAGTTCCCACGTCCATTTTGTACCGTCGTTCATCCAGACACCGTGATTGCCGTTTTCGCCCCATGAACCTTCCGGCATCCGCATCACTTCGTGCGGCTTAATGTGGTCAAGCTGTTCCGAAGCCGTTACCGCATTGACGTAGGGCGAATGATGCAAGCCTTTCAGAAGTGCTTTAATGAAAAGCGGTCCCTCGAACCACCAATGTCCGAAAAGTTCGGTATCGAATGGCAGACAGAGCGTACCTTCTTTGCCGGTTTGCTGTTTGTAATGGCTCAGTGCGCCTTCGATACAATAGACAAAGTGGTGAATTTGATTACCGACTTTGCCCAAAATCCAATCGGGATTGTAGGGCTGTTTGTACTGCATATCAGCTTTGGTATCGGTAACGCGCCAGTAGCGCAAGCCGGAAGGCATTTTCTTTTTGTGGAAGTCGAGATAATCCGGGTCGCCCGGATAGCCTGCTTCGGCGCTCCAGACCTGCATGGCGATATTTTGATGCCGTGCAAATGCCACTGCCGTTTTTTGATTATCAAGGTCGCCATGCGAACTAACGTTGTAAAGACTCATCGGCGAACGGTCAAAGTTCCACGGAAACTGCGTGTATTCGGGCGAATAGACCGAAAGCATCCGCTTTTTGCCACCGTCTTGGTCAATCAAAACACCAAGCGGAGTGCCGCCTTTGGGCAACTGCTCATCCACGACAAAATAGTCAATACCCTGCTCGGCAACGAAATTCTCAACACCGTAGCGGTAGGTGGGATTTTGATGATGCGGCGATTTCAGATACGTGCGCCATTCAAAGCCCGGACGGTATGCGCACTCCGGCAACCACGTTCCACGCGGCGCTCTACCGAAGTGTTTGATATAGTTTTCTTTCGCCGCTTTCATCTGAAGGCGAATACTTTTGTCCGTACCCAAAAGCGCAAAATAGCCGTGCGTCGCGCCGCAGGTCATCACTTCGATAACACCCGCATCTTGCAGTTTTTTCATGCCACCGACGATAGATTTATTGTAGCGATGCAAGTATTCTTCACGCTTTTGAGCATACCATGATTCCCAGAATTTTGCCATCGGCGCAAAAAACTGTTCGTGTTCGCTATGAATAAAATACTCGTAGTCCGCTTGAGCGCCCAGAATCTTGTCTTGGCAATACTGCACAAAGATTGCCTCAAAGTCAGGATGCTCCATCTGCTCGCAGAGGACAGGTGAAATATCAAAGGTCATCTTGGACGTAGAGCCTTCTTCGACAAGTTCATTCAAGATATTGAGAAGTGGAATATAGCACTCCGCAACTGCCTCGCAGAGCCAATCCGAGCCGTGGGGCCAAGCACCGTGATGAAG
>JANYDO010000231.1 GCA_025363605.1 Candidatus Kapaibacterium sp. | reverse complement strand
CGTTTCAAACTCTGCTATTTTCGGTCCTTGCGTGAGATAGTCCGATTGTAAAACGTCCGTCACAGCCGCAATGTCGCTATCGGTGATGGTCTGACGACCGTAAGAGATAGGTTTTGTAGGGGTGAATTTGCTCACTTGTGTTTATGCTTGTGGAATAAAATTCTGGTCAATATGCTCACGAATTGCCGAACGAATCTGCTCGACGGTCATAAACTCAGGATTCTCGCCGGAATTATATTTGAAGCCTTGCTTGACTTTTTTACCGCCAAATTTTTTCAGATATTCATCATGCGACCAAAGCGGGACGGATGGCGCAATAACGTAGTATTTATCAAGCTCCAGCGTGTTGAAGGAATCCATTTCGGTAATCATTTCCTCGTGGAGTTTTTCGCCGGGACGAATGCCGATAATCTCATGCTTTGCGCCGGGTGCAATAGCTTCTGCTACGTCCATAATGCGATACGACGGAATTTTGGGAACAAAAATCTCGCCGCCCCATGCATTGTGCATGGCGTAGAGTACCAAATCAACACCTTCTTCAAGCGAGATATTGAACCGAGTCATTTCTTCGTGCGTAATAGGCAGTGTACCGCTTGTACGCTTGTTCAGGAAAAAGGGCATAACCGAACCGCGCGAGCCAATCACATTGCCGTAGCGGACGACGGAAAAATTGATGTCGCGGTTGCCGCGAAAGTTGTTTGCTGCGACAAAGAGTTTGTCGGAGCAGAGTTTCGATGCGCCGTAGAGGTTAATCGGCGCGGCTGCTTTATCGGTGGAGAGTGCCACAACGCGCTTTACGCCTGCTTTCAGAGCCGCATTGATAACGTTTTCTGCTCCCATGACATTGGTTTTGATACATTCCATTGGGTTATATTCTGCTGTCGGTACTTGCTTGAGTGCAGCAGCGTGAACGACAACATCAATATTTTCAAAAGCCCTCAATAAGCGGGCTTCATCGCGTACATCGCCGATAAAATAGCGTAATTGCTGGTATTTTTCCGTCGAGAACTCTTGCGCCATTTCAAACTGCTTGAGTTCGTCACGGGAGAAAACAGCCAGACGTTCCACTTCAGGAAAGTGTGTGAGAATGCGCTTGACAAACGTTTTGCCAAAGGAGCCGGTTCCGCCGGTAACGAGAATGGATTTGTAAGGGAGCATGAAAACGCGAAGAAAAAAAAGAAAATTTATTGCAGAAGTTTTTGTGCATTGTGTGTGGTATTGCCAGTGATGCGCATTAGCGTTGAGAGAATATATCGCTCATTGACATTGTGTTGCAAGACTTGCGGTGTGAGCCGCTTATAGGCGGTAAAGGCGCGAAAGAGCCAACGATTTGCAAATGGTTCTTGTCCGTTAAATGTGCCGCTGAAAAAGCTTTTCGGCACATAACGCTGAAAAGGGATGCCAAATGAATTGTAGAAATATCCATACATTAGCGCACCATCTGTGCTGCGGGGCGGCAAACTGTCCTCAAACAAGAGTGCCATAAGCTCATCATGGGAAGTCGGATTATACGTCGAGCCGAGGTTTTGATACAACGCTTTACCACCTAAAATTGAGGGTTTGCCCCAGTACGGTGCTTCAATACCGACGGTTGAGCCAAAAGTAATAACTGCTGTGGCGTGTTCGATGAGCGCATAACTGCTGGTTTTCTCAGTAGGAAGAATGGTTGTCAGATTGTCGTACTGCATTGCTAAAAGTGGGCGAAGCTCATTCTCAATCGTTGCCAAATTCGGATGAATACGCAAATATACGTGAAAGCGATCTTTGTGCGGCGCGAGCGATTCTATGATGCGACGAATTCCGTCAAGTTGGTCGTTGTAAATGTGATGCTGATACTCTTCGCTCACCCACACGAACTCAAAATCTGCCGAATTGAAAATAATAATATTTTTTTTGTTCGGATTCCAATCTTGTGGCAATAATCCCTGCTCTTGATTCTCTACAAACGAATAGCCGTTGACCTTTACACCCTTTGCACGATTTTGAAACCATTCGTCTGCTTTTCGCCGACGCTCTGTGGGGTTGGCTGCTGCTTGTTCCCAGTTTTCACGCATCATCTCTGTCATAAGTCCGATGCTGTGTGGTAAGGAATTGTCATAAAGAGAATAGGTGTTGTTTCCTGCTGCAGCTTCATGAATGGTAAATTGAACGCTTTCACTTTCGCAGGCTCGCATAATAGCACGGACAATCGCCATTCTGCCATTGAAAAAATAGAATTTATCTACTTTTTGCTCTCGCAAGAAATTTTGCACAGAACGATACGCGATTATAGCAGAGAGAATATAACGTTTGATGAGGTCTTTATGCTCTTCCAAATTAAGTTCTGCGTTCATCACATAGCTAACAATCGAAGAAAGTGCTGCCATACCAACATCGAAGTTATCAACTTTGTATGTTTGGAGTTCGTGGAGCGATGCAAACTCAGTTTTGATAGACGGTAACTCAGCCCGATTCGCAGGCGTAAGATTGTGATACGAGCGTTGGTTGATATTACCTTTCCTATGAATATCTACAAGCGAAAGACCAATATCACGGGTTTTTCGGCACAGCAAGCATTGACCGGGTTCGTGATACGTGTTCGTGTCGCACGCTAAGAGTTCTGCATCGCAATAGAGGACGGTTACATCATCGCCAGCATCAAGGTGATTTTGGATAAGCTCCAAATCCGTTGCAAAGTGGCGCTGAAAAAGCGGATGAGTGATGAAAAATGCGATATGTTGTTTCAAAGCAATGTGCTGTTTGATAGTGTTGATGTCTGGCGGCATTTCTCTACCAAAAAAGCATCCACATAACGCCCTTGGTAAAAGAAATGCTTTTCGTACCGGCCGACTTCCCTGTAACCTGCCTTTATGAATGCTCTGTACGAACCAACGTTATGCTCATACATTCCGGCAGTAAGTTTATTCAAGTTTAGCTCCTCAAAGCCGTATCGGGTAACAAGAGAGATTGCCTCGGCAGCAATACCCTTGCCCCACGAAGCCTTATCACCAATGATAAGTCCAACGTCGCCATAGTGATGGTGCGGATTGATATTGCCGATTTTGATATTGCCAATATGTTGATGAGTGTCTTTCAGGAACATACCAAAGAGGTAATCATTTGAACTATCTGCCACAGCCTTAACAAACGCTCGAATACTTTCAAGTGTTTGCACCGACCATCGGCTTTCAAGGTATTGCGTTATTTCAGCATTGTTCATCCACGCAACATAAGCGTCGCTCACATCGTCAGGTGAGAGGAAACGGAGATAGATATGTTGTCCTTGGAGTTTCATTAACTTAACGCAGTATGTTAGAAGTAGCCATTAGCATACACACTAGGGTTCTTGTTGATTTTTGCTAAGAACTTCGGTGAAAATTTATCGTTGATTTGGACTTTGGTTGGCGCACCATAGCCAAAATAGTTGACGGCGAATCGGATTTGCATGAGCAGGCGTTCGCCCTTTATGAGAGCCTTTCCTTTGTGCAAGCCCGTTGTATCAACTGCCAGCATTGTTCCTTTGGGTCCTGTGAGTTCAACAGCATCCTCTGGTTTGAAGTGTTTCGCAACGTCTTCATCACTAATACGACCATCCCGATAGACTTCATTCGGTGCTTCACGGTGTGAGCGTGCGACATAGCAGTGAGGACCGTTATTCGTATCTACGTCGTTCAGATAGAAAAAGAAGTTAATCCAACGAATTGTGTCCATGTCAACGTGGTACAGCTGTGCAGCACCGTCCTTGCTGACGTTGTGAAAATCAGCATTGCTCCACCACATCGCAACATTGTGCAGCCGCACACTCGGTCCGATAAACGCTTGCGCTGCTGCTAAAAGTGATTCATCGGTAATAAGATTCTGAATAATTGGATTTTCCAGCAATACTTGAGCATCTAAATCGTAAAGATTTGCTACCAAATTATTGCGATCGTAGGGTACGCGCTTGTTTTCGTAACCCGCGATACGTGGCTTGCTTGGTGTTATGCGAGCAAATTCAGCAAGTGCATCGCAAATTTCCGGAGCAAGTCGCACATCAAATTTGTGATAACCTTGTGTATCTAAATTGTTCATAACGGTATTCAACCCTTCGGAGTGCATATCGCCGAATACACCAACGGGGTTCTGAAGGCTCAATTTTGTAGAACGATGCCGAAAATTTTCAACTCCGGCATAAAGCGAATAGGCTTTTTTATTTGTTGCGAAGTAGAGGTGTCGCGCGCTGTGGTAGCCGTACTCCGGCGTTGCACCCGTAGCATTATAGACGCGCACAGCTTTCAGGAAACGAGCAGAATTGATGACAAACTTTGCCGTAGAGTTGTGCTTGAGAGCTTCACGAAGTGCTGACATAGTTTACAAAAAAGAATGTGAAAATTATTTATTTTTCAAGACAAAAGAAGATTTTCCAGATGGGCTTCATAGACGAGAGCTTGCGACTCTCCAGCTAGTAGCCCAGCATATTTACGCAGTTCAATCACAACATCTACTTTTTCACGAATTGCAGGATCATGACTTACAAAAATGACGATTTTATCACGATATTCCGCTATAATATTGTCAGTAACCTTTTCTTTCGTCATTGGGTCAAGAGCACTCATACTTTCATCCAGAATCAGAACCTCTGGTTTCCGAGCAAGTGCACGAGCAAGCCCGATGCGCTGCCGTTGCCCACCGGAAAGATTTGTACCGCGATACTGCAAGACAGTTGCATAACCATCGGGTAAGTGACCTATCACTTCGTCCACGCAAGCAAGACGTGATGCTTCAACGAGATTTTCACGGAGAATTTCCCGACCATAACTAATATTGTTACTAATCGTATCGTTAAAAATAATCGTCTCTTGCCCTAATAAAATTATACGCTTACGTACTTCATGCTCTTCCAAAGATGTGAGCGGAACTTCATTAATACTTGCGTATCCGGTCTGAGGGTCGTGAAAACGCAGCAAAATATCAAGTAACGTTGACTTACCTGAACCGGACTCACCGACAATAGCATAGCTCTTGCCACACTGAAGTGATAATGACAAATCATGCAATACTACATTATCACTTGTATAGGAAAAACATAACCCTTGAAGTGTAATGTTGTTAATTGAACCTTGTAATGTCTGAAACTGTAAATACTTGTGCCCTGCTTCAGCTGTTTCTTTGATGTGGATAATCTCAGTAATGTCTTGTCCAACCTTCGTATCGGAGACGATTTTAACAAACACATTAACTGCCTCGCCAATAGCCATAAAAAACCGCATCAAGAAAATAAGCAACGTGACTGCAAATGCATAATCAAATGGCGCATGATTGATTTGAGTTACGATCAGAATATACAGACCAAAACTGACTATTAACAGTAGCATAGGAAAAAGCTTGCCCAAAAGACTAAAAAAGCCGATAAGAAATACGCGCCGTTTATGCCCCAAAACGTATCCTTCAAAGCGATTCGATACATACTGCTCGGCTGTAAAAGCACGTATAGAGCGAACGCCATTGAGTGCATCTACAAAAAGTGAACTACCTTCGCGGGCACTTTCCATAAGCTCACCGCCCAAACGGTGGACTTTACGAAGAATGCCGAAGGAAATCAACCCGCTCAAAAATAAAAAAATGACAATACCAATTGCTGTTGAAGGCGAGTATTTCGCAATAGTTGCGTAATAGAGCATTATCAGCACTGCAGAGCTAATAAATCGTATAAGTGTGCCAATAAGCGTACAGGCACGCGCAACTTCTTCGGATGTGAGAGTAATGTAGTATCCGATACTTTTTCGCTCAATCTCAGAAATAGGGACATAATGCAGAACATTCCGTAAGCCTTGAGAAACAAGGTTAGCGGGCATCTTATTCTCTGTAATGAGCATCAGCAGGCGCTCTCCAACAATCTGCGTGACAATTCGCAGCCCGAAAATAACAATAAACCCCAAAAAGATATATTTGGGAGAGGTTGCTTTGAGCTGTAGCACTGAAAGTATCTCAACAACAATATTGCCTGATGACAATGGTCTGCCAGAGGCAATTTCCGAGAGTGGTATGAATGCAGTCATCGCTAACGCCTCAAGCACCACAGAAAGCAGCATAAGTAATACGCATAGATACAAACCCGGATATTTCTGAAAACTAAAGCGTAAGAGCGTTTTCAGATATCCGAAGCGAACGTTTCTGAGGGCATTCAGAATTTTTTTTGGGGAAGCTATTTCCATGATATATAATCTTAACCGAAAGGGATGATTGCTGCAACGACTTAAATTTAGCATTCACCGATTTTTGCCATCACTACCGAATACGTCGCAGCCATGCCGAAGGCCAGTGTGTAATGTTTTTCGATAGTCCGCTTTCATTAAAGAACCACTCAGGCTGCTCCAGTACAAATTCGGGATGCTGTACGGCAAATTCTTCTGCCGCTGCCGTTGGGTGGTCGTGTACCCATTCCGGCTGACCACGTGGCACGTCATAGAGGTCTTTCATGCTGCCGTCAGTTGCAACGATGTATGAGCCGATGCTGACCATATCAAAATAGAGTGCCAATTCGTCGGCGACGTGCTGTTTGGTATGATTAGAGTCTAAAATCACCATGACCTTTTAGCCGGGCTTGATAATCGATTTAACTCGCTCAATAATTAAAGGATCAGTCGAACTACCT
>JANYDO010000181.1 GCA_025363605.1 Candidatus Kapaibacterium sp. | reverse complement strand
CCCGTACCGGAAATGGCTTGATATAAGCGCTGCGACTGAATCGGGAACGTGCCGGGATTGTTGTCTGCTTCGCCGTGCGTCATCAGAAGCGGCTTCTTGATTTTGTTGGCAGAGGTAAAGGGCGAAAGTTTCATATAGATGTCTTGGGCTTCCCAGAAATTCCGGCGCTCGCCTTGGAAGCCAAACGGCGTAAGTGTGCGGTTGTAGGCTCCGCTTCCGGCAACACCCGCCGCAAAAAGGTCGGTGTGTGCCAAAAGATTTGCCGTCATAAATGCGCCGTAACTGTGTCCGGACACGCCCACACGCTTGCGGTCTATCACACCAAGCGAATCCAAATAATCAATCGCTGCTTTCGATGCTGCTGTTATCTGTTCAATAAACGTATCGTTCATTGTTTCGGGACTGCCCACAATCGGCATCGTTGCGCCGTCCAGCACAGCATACCCCTGCAAAGCAAGATATACTTGGGAATAGCTGCGTGAGCGCACCGTGAAGCGGTTTGGCGAGGTGCGTACTTGTCCCGCGGTGGCAGCGTCGTTGTATTCAAGCGGGTAGGCGACAATCATCAGCGGCAGACGTGTTCCGGCTTTGTAATCGGCGGGCAAATAGAGTGTACCGGAAAGCGGTACGCCGTCAGCGCGTTTGTATTTCACCAGTTCTTTTTTGAGTGCCGTTAGTTGCGGTGCGGGGTCTTGGAATGCCGTGATTTGACGGCGCTTGCCTGAAGAAATATCAACGGCAATAAAGTTCGGATATTCAGTTTTGCTTTCGTAGCGGGTAAGAATACCATTTCTTGATGCGCTACCCAATGCGCCATTGAAGCCCAATACTGTTTCAAAGCTCGTCTCGCTGGCTTGATACAAGCGCTTTTTCTCTTTTGTTTGCAGATTCATTTTGTCCAAAAATGGACGTTCGCCTTTTTCGCTTGCGCCCACGCCCGTCAGATACATCCAGTCACCATCTTGGAGAAACACACGTTCTCCGTCTGCACGGCGTTCATACATGGGCTGTCCGGGGTCGTTATAGCTGTCGTTCACGCTGAGGTCAAAAAGAACTTTCGATGTAGCCTGCGGTTTTGCGATGTCCGTCAGGTATGTCGTGCGCCATCGGCGGTCGCGGTCGTATTCTGTCAGCAAGAGTTGGTCTTTCGTTGCCGTCCAGCCGTAGCCTGCGAAGCGGTGTTTGAGTTTCACTACTTCTTGTGCGTCGCTACTGAAGGGTGCGGAAAGCGTCATGATTTTATCACGGAAATCTACTTTTTTCATCGGGTCGCCACCGTCCAGCGCTTCCGCCCAGAGCAATTTTGCGGGATGAAGCGCTTGCCACGTGAGGCTGCGCACACCCGTCGGAACGCCCATGCGCGGAGTTTGGTCAGCAATCGGCAAGGCTGCCAGCGTCTTTACAAGTTTTGCAGGGGAAGATTTCACATCCCATATTTCATGTGTTTTTGCAAAATCGTCATACCGAACTCGGTAGGAAAATGGTTTCTGCAAACGACTAACAAGCAAAAATTCTTCATTGGGCGACAAATCAGCTTCTTCGTAAATGCCGGGCGCGCCAAGCGGTGTCACTGCGCCTGTTTGTACGTTCACTGTGGCGAGTTGCGTTGTGGCATAATACTCGAAGAGCGTTTCATCACTGGAGTTCTTTAGCAAATCTTGGAACGTCATTACTTGTGCCGTTTTCCCAAGGCTTTCTTCAATCGCTGGTCCCGCAGGTACGCGCGGTGTTTCGGGTGCTTTAGCACGTCCGGCAGGTATGGTAAAAGCCAGAACGCGCTTGCCGTCTGCCATCCACGAGTAAGGAGCGCCCAGCACATCCGACACGTGTACCGTTCCGACTTGCTTTGCCGCACCTGTGGTAGCATCAGCGATCCAGAGTTCTACGCCGTCTTTGGCATCGCGGGTAAAGGCAATGGAAGCGCCGTTGAACGACCATGAAGGCGAACCAAGTTTTGACCCCGCCGGAACTTGAATACGGATACCAGCCTTTGCTCCGCCTTGCTTCGAGGCTTCGCCTATGGGTTGTATGGACAGCCCGCTGACTTCCGCAATACGTTGTGAGGAATTTAACTCAGGATTGATGCGGACTCCGGCGAGTCGCAGCATCGGTTCGGCAAGGACGGAGAGAGAAGGATTGGGCTTGGTTTCTACCAGTAACATTGCGTCACGGCGTGGGCTGAGGATTGCTTGCGGAACGACGGGCGCGTCAATAATGTCCGCGATTGCCTTCGGCGGCATCTTGTACGCGGATTGTGCTTGCAGGAATACGTGCGTTTCGGCAAGGAAGCAAAGCGCCAGAACTGCCAGTAGGTGCGGCTTCGGAGCAAGATATTTCGTCAATAAACGTTTCATAGCAGCAAAAAGAAAACGGTGAAACAAGAGGTGTGGAATAATGCAGGAATATTATTTTTGTGTAGGGTGTAACTATTCTATACAGCTATTCTGTGTAGCGTTCCAGCTTGAAGGTTGCGCCAAGATAGCGTTTGCGGACTTCTTCATTCTCAGCGATTTCTTCTGCCGTGCCGGAGTAAAATACTTGTCCGTCTATCAAAATATAGGCACGGTCAGTGATGGAGAGTGTTTCGTGGACATTGTGGTCGGTAATCAGAACACCGATACCGCGCCGCCTCAATGACCGCACGATGCCGATAATTTCTTCCACTGCTATCGGGTCAATACCGGCAAAGGGTTCGTCCAGCAACATAAATTTGGGGTTTGTTGCTAGCGACCGCGCAATCTCACATCTGCGGCGCTCCCCGCC
>JANYDO010000252.1 GCA_025363605.1 Candidatus Kapaibacterium sp. | reverse complement strand
TTGTCTATATTGCGTATTGGTCATATGCTCGTGGCTGGGTTGTAGATGGTTTGTGATGATTCCACTACAAATCTACGCCACGTGCGTATGGTCTTCAACTTTCAAAGAACTTTTTTTCTAAATATGTGTACGGTACTGAATCAATAAATACTCTTGAATTCAAGACAATATTATTTATAAGGAATGTGAAATAAATAAAAGCGCGTTAATTGATTGTTTTGTCAGAGAGTTCACAGGGCGCATAGAGCATCACTCTTAATACTTTTTCTCAGTGAACTCTGTGTCCTCGGTGGCTTATCAAACCTTGCTTTTCAACAAAGTAATCAGTATCGAAAAAATAGCCGCTTAAAACGCGCCTTTATTTCAAGCACGCTCCTAAGCAATTCTTCCTTAGGATTATGGTTCTGTATCGCTTGCTATCTCTTCCAATGTGGATGATGTGCTTCTTCATCATTGCACACCTTCCTTGCAAAGCCCAAGAAGAAGTGGGCGAAAACGGTGATCGCATCTGGATACGCGGCGGAATTAATTTCTTGGCAGCCGACAGCTCTATGATGCTCACTCTACGCCTCAGGATGCAGAATCAAGCCTCACTAGAAACGGTCTCTGCCAGCAATCTTGCCATCAATGACGCACAATTTCTCATTCGCCGTGTGCGGCTTCGTATCAATGGCTTTGTTGTGGATCCGCGTTTAACATTTCTGCTGCAACTCGGCTTCACTCGCGGTGACGCCGACTTTGACAATACCCAATTTTTTAACGTCCTCCGCGATGCTAATATCACCTACCGCGTTCTGCCGAATTTCCACTTGAGTTTTGGGTTGGGCAAACTGCCGGGCAACCGTGAGCGCGTGATTTCATCGGGTGAGCAACAATTTATTGACCGCTCTATTGTCAATCGCACATTCAATCTCGACCGCGATGTTGGTTTGCAGGCGTATTATTCTCACACCTTCGGCACAAATATAGACAGCGACCCACGCGCAAGCCTCCGCGTCGCACTCACCACGGGCGAAGGACGCAATCCGCTCCGTGCACTATCAGGACTAATGTACACAGCCCGACTTTCTATTTTTCCTTTTGGTAGTTTTACCAATAACGGCGATTATTTTGTGAGCGATCTTGCTTTTGAGCAAACGCCGAAACTCTATCTGGCGGGTGTGGTATCGCGCAATGAAAATGCTACACGAACAGGCGGTACAATCGGTTTACCGCTCTACACACAGCGCACAATGACGAATTATTTTATTGATGGTATCTTCAAATATCGTGGTTTTTCGCTCTATGGAGAATATTCAAAACGAAGCACGCAAGACCCCGTTACCCGTGACGGCACAAACATTCGTGCAGCATTTGCAGGTGAAGGTTTTGACCTACAAGCGGGATATATTTTTGTTGAAAATTGGGAAGCAGCACTGCGTTATTCATCCGTTGAGCCAAATGACGACGTGAAAGCGTTTCTTCAGGGGCAAACCCAATATACACTTTGCCTGACCCGCTTTTTCAACGGACATCGCGTCAAGGCACAAACAGATGTAACGTATAATGTTCTCCGCTCGAACGCTAGCGAACAGGCTTCGTGGATAGTACGCTTCCAAGTGGAATTGGGGTTGTAGAAAAAAAAGCACCCGACAATGATAGTGGTGACCATCGTCGGGTGCTTGGTGCATTTGTAAGACTATTGCTTACGGCGTATTGTCTAGACTTCTCAGTGATAAAGGAGCCTTTAGGAAAGAAGCATTTATGCAGCTTTGACCATCTGCACATTCAAGAACAATTTTACTTCATCGCTGACGACCACGCCACCGGCTTCGGTAGTTGCGCTCCACATCAGACCGAAATCTTTACGATTGAGAACGCCTTCTAGTTCAAACCCTGCTTTTACCTGTCCGTAAGGGTCAGTTACCGTACCGCCGTAGCTTGTTTTTAAGCTGATAGCACGTGTCTTATCACGTATGGTAAGATTGCCAACAATGATATAAGAATCATCACTTTTTTTCTCAATGCCAGTCGAGCTAAAGGTGAGCTTGGGAAACTGTCCGGCGTTGAAAAAATCATCGTTTTTCAGGTGTCCGTCGCGCTGCTCGTTATTGGTAGAAATACTGTTTACGTCAGCCTCGAAGGTGATTTTGGCATCGCTGAAGTCTGCTGCTGCACTTTCAAGCGTCGCGTCGAATTTGGTGAACGAACCGGTCACGGTCGTAATCATAAGATGCTTCACTTTGAAAATAATTTCTGAGTGCGCGGGGTCAATTTTATAGGTTGCCATTGGTAGTGGTAGTGAAAGGTGAGTAGAGAAGCTAATTGTTAAATAATCTGGAAGTGCTTCGGGAACAGGTACTTATGATTTTGCTTTTGCCAATTCGATGTTAGCGGTGATTTTTATCTCTTTACCGACCACAGCGCCGCCTGCTTCAAGCATCGTGTTCCATTTCAAATTGTAATCAAAGCGATTGATGGATGTAGTAGCTTTGAAACCCGCTTTGATATTGCCCCACGGGTCTTTAACTACGCCACCAAAGTCAACATCGAAGGTAGCGGTTTTGGTTACGTCACGGATGGTCAGGTCGCCTGTCAATTTGTATTTGTCTTTGCCTGTTTTTTTGAAGGATTTGCTAACAAACTTCATTTGCGGAAATTTTTCTGCGTTGAAGAAATCATCGCTTTTGAGGTGTCCATCGCGTTTTTCGTCATCGGTATTGATACTTGCCACGTCAGCGGCAAACTCAATTTGTGCATCAGCAAACGTATCATCTTTTGCTTTCACTGAGCCTGTGAAGCTCTTGAATGAGCCTTCTACTTCGGATACAACCAAGTGCTTCACACCAAACTTCAAGCTGGAGTGACTCTTATCAAGTGACCAAGAGTTTTGCGCCACAGCGCTTTGTGCAAAAAAAGCAACCAGCGCTACCAGTGCGCTTCCGACAACAATATGCATGCGTTTCATCGTTTCGACTTTCAATAAATGAAGGAAAAGAGTAGTGATTGAATTATCTGATACAAATATACGTTGCAACTTTTAATGTTACAACATTTATTTTACAAAAAAACACACTTGCTAATTTTTCTCTCGGCAAGTGTACGATTATGAGCAAAAATTACGAGACTGTGAAGCGGACACTCTCAAACAGTTATCCGCCGCTTTCGCGCCAAAACAGGCTTCACCCCCGTTACCACATCATGCTCCACCCAATACGCTTCGTCGTACAAATTCACCGTCGGGCAGACATGATAAGGCACACCGTAGAGCGCATCACCTACGCACAAACGTTCCCACGCTGCTGCATCGCGCAGACGTATGACGCTGTGTTCTTCGCTTTGGCTCATAAGTTCGTTAGCGTCAAGATTCAAGAAGCGAACACGTTTATCCATTGGGTTTTCGGCGGCAATAGCTTTGTGTCCCATGTCCACAGTGATAAGCCCCACACTTGGCTTTGAGACTATTCGCGTCAGCACAAGCGCAGCGTATTCGTACTCTTGTTCCGGCAAAATGCCCTCGTAACCCCAATCCCACAAAACGCATGTGCCGGGGCTGCAGTAGCGCTCCACGTGCGGCGCATGAACAGAAAATGCGGGAGTGCCGCCAGCAATCACCATCGGCGTAGAGCCAGAGAACGTCTCAATTTCTTTGCATAATGCTTCAACGCTTGCGAAGCCTGATTCTACCTTGCCTGTGCGCTCGGCAAAGTTGTCATTGCGAATATGCCCGTCGTAAGCGTGTACGCCGTGCAGATGAATGCTTGGCAATGCAGCAATCTGTTTGTAGAGTTCAAATGTGCTTGCGTCTATCGGCGTACCCGATCTGTCCATACCATTATTCACATCCAAGAACGCGTCACTCGTTGCGCCATGTACGGCAAAGAAATCGCTGTGCTGCTGCGCAGTGTGGAGGTTATCCAGCAACGACGCGAAAAACGTACCCGGATAGGCTTGCTTGAGTGCAAGCAATCGCGCCGTTTTCGGCGGAACAAGTTGATGCGCAATGACGACATACTTCGCGCCCGTCATTGCCAACATTTCTGCCTCAGCAATGGTCGCACATTTGAAACGAGTAATCCCTGCCGAGAGCATCATTTGGACGACGGCGGGCATCTTATTTGTTTTGATGTGCGGAATAAGGCGCTCCGTGTCGCCGGCTCTTGCTATCATGCGCCCGATATTGCGCTCCGCTCGCTCCGCATAGATGAGAAGCGAGGGAGAATCAAGCGTGTGAACGTTTTCGATGTCGAACCATTGAGTAGCAACCATAGTGATTATTGAATTTCTTCGTGGAAAATGGCTTCGACCTTGAGCGGCTCACGCAAGAAGCGATTGGTCAAGACTTCGCCTTCATGCCGCACAAAACGGCGTTCTTTCGTACAGACGGTAATGCTTTCATTTGCCGGCTCGACAATCCAACACTCCTCAACACCGCTTGCAATCATACCTTCACATTTTTTGACCATCTCGCCTATGGTTTGTCCGGGGCTAATGATTTCGATGGCAACTAACGGTGGCAATTCATCAGCAGCAGTGTCCGCGAATAATATCGGCAAAATAACAGGATAGACACTTATATCTGGCGTATAACGCTGAGTTATACCTTTGAACGTAACAGGCGGAAACACCTCTGTATCTTCCACAAGATATGTTGTAAAGAGTTTCATAAAGCGTCGCTGTAGCCATCCGTGCATTCGTGTGGGCATTTCGTCATCCTCCTCTTCAATGGTATGGATATTGTGCTCCAGTTCAAGAACGTCTTCGTCATATTCTTTGTAAGCCATAACAGTTCTCCATGCTGGTAATGAATAGATACTTTTCAAACAGCAATCTACAACCAATCCCGCTTTTCTGCAAGCCTCTCACCGGGCAAAAAGAAAAGGCGCATAAGAAGATTTTATGCGCCTTAGAGGGTTCTTTTTTTGCAATATGGATTACGGCAGCATCCGCTTAATTTGCTGATACGGTTGTGTACGCAAATTTGCCTCGCTTGGCGGAGGCAGTTTTGCGTCCTCAATGCGTTTGTTCGTTGCATCTATGCGGTCTTGGGGGAGTGGGTGCGTGGAAAGCAAACGCTCAACGCTCGTGCCAATGTTTGGAATAGCTGCTTGCGAACCGCCGGGCGCTTTACCACTTGAGCCGGTAATTTTTTCAAAGAAAAACTTAATCGAACCCGGATACCAGCGTGTAGATTGGAGGTATTTGAACGAATACACATCTGCCTCTTCCTCGTCGGTACGACTGTTTTTGAGCAGCGCCAAGCCGCCGAAAAGATTAGCGCCAATCGTCGCAAGCTGGCTTGGACTCTGACCAAGAACGATTTGCGTAACCATTTGCAGACCATACGCTTTGGTCATGCGCGACGTGCCGTGTCTGCGCTCTGCGTGAGCGATTTCATGTCCAAGCACTCCGGCAAGTGTGGCCTCGTTATCCAGCGCCTTCATTAGCCCCGTGTACACGTAAATATAACCGCCGGGGGTACAGAAAGCATTGATAGTCTTGTCGTCCTGAATCACTTCCACCGTGTAGGGGAACGTGCCGCGATACTGCACTTGGTCAGACTTGACAATTTCGTTCGCCATCGTCTGAAGATATTGTTTCACGGCAGGATTGCCCTTGAAAATCGGATATTCTGCGGGATTCTGACGAATTTGGTCGTCCATCTGCTTGCCAAGCTGCGTATCGGTGTCTGTGCC
>JANYDO010000144.1 GCA_025363605.1 Candidatus Kapaibacterium sp. | reverse complement strand
TAGGTTGCCCGCGCCGATGATACTCAGTCCCGCGCTTGCGCTGCCCGTGATGCTCCCGCCCGCGAATGTTGCCGCGCCATTCAGCGTCAGCGTGTTCACGCCTAAGACAAACGTTCCGCTTTGCATTGTGAACGTGCCGTTAATCTGTGTGGTCGCCGAAAGCACCACGCCGCCCGTGTTGTTTGAAATCACTGAACCCGGCATCACCGCCGGAAGCTCTGCGGCTGAAGTTGCTTTTGCCGCTGCTCCGGCGTATTCCAGCGTTGCGGTTGTTCCCCAGTAGGTAACGGGGTTATTGGCAATCGCTGCCGTTCCCACAAGCCGCAGCGTTGCACCTGCCAGTGTCGCTCCCGACACGTTCAAAAAGCCGCTGTTGCTCACGGTAATGCCGTTTGCGACCGCCAGTACCGACGGCGTTGTTACGTGCAGGCTGACGTTTAGTCCAATCGTGAAGGATGTATTGACCGTCGCGGTTGTTGGTGCGCCGCCGCCCATGACGTAAAAGTCCGTTGCAGGGCTTAAAAACGACGTTGCGGGTGTGCCGCCGCCCCAGGGGAGCGAGTTCCAATTTGTAGGCAAACCCGCGTCGCCGGATTGGTAGTAGAACGTCGTGGGAGCAACTTGATTGAACATAATCGAAACGACATTGCCGGTAAAATCCGCCACAGCAAGGTCAATATCGCTATCGCCGTCCACATCGCCGGCAGCGAGGGAAATCAACCCTGTGCCCGTTCCGTAGTTTGCCGCTGCCCCAAAGGTGCCGACGCCGATATTGAGCAAAATACTTACATTGTTTGTACCGGTATTTGCTACGGCAAGGTCCAGATTACCGTCGCCGTCGAAATCACCTGACGTGATAGACCGCGGTGTGGTTCCCGTGGCATAGTTTACCGATGCGGCAAATGTTCCCGTACCGGTGTTCAGCATGACACTTGCGGTATTGGAAGCGGAATTTGCTATTGCAAGGTCGAGGTCGCCGTCGCTGTCGAAATCACCTGTTGTGACGGAATACGGCTGCGTTCCCACGGCATAGTTTACCGATGCGGCAAACGTTCCCACACCCGTATTCAAAAGGAGACTCACATTCGCGCTGCCAAAATTTGCCACAGCAAGGTCAATATCGCCATCGCCGTCAAAGTCGCCTAACGAGGTAAAAAAGGGCTGCGTCCCCGCAGCATAATTTACTGCTGCGGCAAATGCTCCCGCGCCCGTATTCAACAAAATGCTCACGGTGTTACTGCCGTAATTTGGCACCGCAAGGTCGAGGTCACCATCGCCGTCGAAATCGCCTACGGACAGACCTGCAGGCTGCGTTCCTGCACCGTAATTTACCGCCGCAGCGAATGTTCCCGTGCCGGAATTCAAAAGAATACTCACATTGTTGCTGCTATAATTCGCTACTGCAAGGTCGAGGTCGCCATCACCGTCGAAATCACCTGCTCTCACGAAATACGGCAATGAAGACACAGGATAATTCACCGCTGCCGAATATGTTCCCGGTCCAGTGCTGAGAAAAACGCTTACGTTGTTGCTGCTGGGATTTGACGTAACAAGGTCGAGTCCGCCCATGCCATTGAAATCTCCCATCACGACGCACTGAGGAGCAGTCGCAGGTACGGTACTTTGCACAAACGTTGCCGGACCAACGCCCGCCGCCACCCGATAATCAAACACATACGGACGAGTACGAATACCCACACTGTTGTTCGGCGCGGTAACGCTACTGGAGGCGTTGGTAACACTCACGCTGACAAGTTCGCCCACGCGGAAGTTTGCCGACGGCGTAAAGGTCATATTTGCAGCACCGCCCGAATACGAGCCGTTGGGCGAAAAGCCTTGCGCGCGTGTGCGGCTGCCCGTGAAGCCACCATGCACTTGGAAGAGCTGCTGCGCGGGCGGTACGGTGAAGGTTGCGCCAGTGATGTTCGTGGAGAAATTGACTGTCACGGGTGCGCCCACGCCCGCGATGTTCGGGTTCACCGAGCCGTTGCCGTTGCGCGGCGGTGCGACCGTCGTAACAAGCGGTTGGGTGCCGTTTTTGAGGATGGAAACGTTGCCTGAACTGAAGTTCGCCACGGCAAGGTCAAGATCGCCGTCGCCATCGAAATCGCCCGCACTCACGAACCCCGGCTGAACACCCGTCGTCGGATAGTTAACTGCCGCTGCAAATGCTCCTCCGCCTGTGTTCAGCAAAATGCTTATGTTGTTTGTCCCTCCATTTGGCACAGCAAGGTCGAGTAAGCCGTCGCCGTTAAAATCACCTGCCGTCAAGCCTATCGGATTTGTTCCTACCGTATAATTCACCGCTGCCGCAAACGTTCCCGTGCCAGTGTTAAGCAAAACACTCACATTTGCGCTGCCATTATTCGACACAGCAAGGTCGAGAAAGCCGTCACCATTAAAATCGCCGCTTGTAATATAACAGGCACTTGTTCCCACCGTATAGCTCACGGGCGCTCCGAAAGCGCCACTGCCCGTATTGAGCAAGACACGTGCAAAGGTCGTGAATAAACTTGCTCCTGCAATGTCAATATCCCCATCGCCGTCGAAATCGCCCACAATCAATGAATTGACACTACCGCCGGCAGCGTAATTCACCGCCGCTGCAAACGTCCCATTTCCGTTATTGAGAAGAACGCTAACATTATTGCCAGCACCGTTGCCCGTAACAAGGTCAAGGTCGCCGTCGCCGTCGAAATCCGCCGCCGCGACCGACTGCGGCTGCGCAGCTGTCCCATAATTCACCGCCGCAGCAAACACCCCACCACCCGTATTCAGCAAGATACTGACGTTGTTGGCACCGTAATTCGCCACCGCAAGGTCGAGCAGTCCGTCGCCGTTGAAATCACCGACCTCCGCATCACGCGCTTGCGTTCCCGTGGCGTAGTTCACCAGAGGAGCAAACGTACCTGTTCCCGTGTTCAGCAAGATACCGACATTGTTACCCCCAAAACTCGGCACGGCAAGGTCGAGAAAGCCGTCACCGTTAAAATCGCCCGCTTTTATGGTATAAGGAGATGTTCCCACAATCGGAACGGATGTTTGGAAGAACGTTGCCGGACCTGCGCCCGCCGCAGTGCGGAAGCCGTACACTGTCGGACGCGCCCCTATGCCCACGCTGCCCGCCAAACTCGTCTGCGCGTTCGTCACCGTTACCCACACCTGCTCACCGCGCCGGAACGGAGCCGCAGGAGTAAGCACAGGCGTAACGGTACCGCCACCGGAATACGCACCCGTTCGTAATCCCGTAAACCCGCCAAACACTTTCATCACCGGAGCCGCCGCCGTTGCCGTCGTCATTGTTTGGTTGTACGTGGGGCTGATAGTTGTCGCAAGCGCGGCGGTGTTGGTGTTCCGCACGGGCAAAAGGGTTGTAAGAGCTGGCTGGGTGCCGTTTTTCATAATCGAAACGGTATTGTCGTTTCGATTGGTTACGGCAATATCGAGGTCGCCGTCACCGTCCACATCGGCAACCGCCGACTCGGACGGAATGGCGCCGACGCCAACCTTCGTTGCGGCGACAAAGGTTCCCGCGCCCGTATTGAGCAGCACGGCGATGGAGTTGCCGCCGTTGTTGGAAGCGACAATGTCCACGCTGCCGTCGCCGTTCAAATCACCGGCGCTGGGATTGATACAAGTGCCTGGTGTCGGATAATTTACTGCGGCATTTAACGATCCGGGGGAAACCGCTCCTTGGTTGATGAAGACCGAAATGTAGTTCGAAACACCGTGACCAACAGCAACATCAAGGTAACCGTCGCCGTTCAAATCAACGACGAGAGCCCCGACCGGTTGCGTACCGGAAGCATAGTTGACCGCCGCCGCGGGAAATGTTCCGTTGCCCGCATTAAAACGGACACTGATACCGCCGCTGGTCCAATTGGAGGTCACGACGTCGAGGTCACCGTCGTTGTCTATATCGCCCACCGCAAGGTTATTGGGGTTTGAGCCGACACTATAGGCAGTCGCGCCGCCGAATATCCCGCTACCGTTGTTCAACATAATGCCGAAACCGGCTGCCGAAGACATGCTGTAGGCAATATCCAAATCGCCGTCGCCGTCAAAATCAGCCAAAACCACTCCTTGAGGCTGACCGGCAGCGGGATATGGCACGGCGGCAGAAAATGTTCCCGCTCCCGTATTCAAGAGAACACTGACCGTATTTGCGCCTTGATTACAGCATATAATATCAAGGTCGCCGTCGTTATCCACGTCGCCGACGTCAAGATCGTACGTCGATACGCCAGAAGCGTACAGTACCGGTGGAGCAAAAGTGCCCCCGCCCGTATTCAACATGACGCTGATATTGTTGCTTCCGTTATTGACTACGGCAAAATCAATATTACCGTCGCCATTGAAGTCGCCGCTTGCTATAGACTGAGGATTTGTTCCAACGGCAGGAGCGGACGTTTGATAAAACGTCGCCGGACCCACGCCCGCTGCCGTGCGGAAGCCCATCACAAACGGACGCGTGGCTGTCCCGCCACTACTTGTTGCATTCGTTACCGTCACAAACACCTGTTCGCCGCGTTTGAAGGGCTGTGTGGGCGTTACGGTTGCCGTTGCACCCGCCGCAGCATAAGTGGCTGTTTTTAAGCCGGTGAAGCCGCCGTGAACACGGAAGTTCGTGGCGTTCACCGTTGGGGCGCTCAGAGTTTGGCTGAACGGAATGACCACATTTGTTCCCACAGCCGCCGTCATGGTGTTGAAGGTCGGCGTGGTGGGCGGAATACCGAAGGGCGGATAGTTGTTAGTGACGTTCATCGGCGCGGCGTTCAACAACACCGATAGGGTATTAGATGATAAATTTGGTACTGCCATGTCCAAATCTCCGTCACCATCAATATCGCCAAATGCAATACCACGAGGGTTCGTCCCTACGGCAAAGGGTGAACCAGCTGCCGCCGCGAATGAGCCGGAACCGTTGTTCAAGAGTATGGACACATTATTACTACTACTATTTGCGGTTGCGATGTCCAAGTCCCCGTCGCCATCCACATCGCCAAGCGCAACGCCTATGGAACCACCAACGCCTCCCGTCGCAAAGGGCGAACCCACTGCAGCAGAATAGCTGCCTGAACCGTTGTTCAGAAGCACTACCACATTGTTGTTTGTATTGCTTACCGAGGCGATGTCCACATCCCCGTCGCCATCCACATCACCCACCACAACGTCTATGGGGTTCGTTCCGGCTGCAAAGGGCGAACCGGGCGCGGTAGAATAACTTCCCAAGCCGTTGTTCAACAACACTGAAAGATTTCCGCCTGTTTGGTTTGAGGTTACAACGTCAAGGTCGCCATCGCCGTCCACATCGCCAAACTTAGCACTGTACGGCTGCGAACCCGCCGCAAAGGGCGAACCTACTGCCGCCGTGTACGTACCCACGCCATTATTCAAAAATATGGAGACGTTGCCACCTGTCCGGTTTGCCGTTGCTATATCCAAATCCCCGTCCCCATCTACGTCGCCGAGATTGATACCATACGGTTGCCCCGCTGCCGCAAAGGGCGAACCGACTGCCGGCGAATAGCTGCCCAAGCCGTTGTTCAACAGCACCGTCACGTTGTTGGTGCCGCTATTGCCCGTTACCATGTCTAAATCTCCATCTCCGTCCACATCGCCAAGTGCAAGACATTGAGGATTTGTACCCACCGCAAAAGGCGAACCGACTGCCGCTGTATAACCGCCTGATCCATTGTTTAAGAGCAATGTCACGTTGTTGGAACCAGTATTTGCCACTGCTACATCCAAATCCCCATCGCCATCCACATCGCCAAAGGCAACGGCATTGTTAGGCTGTGTTCCTGCCGCAAAGGGCGAACCTGCCGCTTGCGTAGTAAAGCTGCCCGGACCCACGCCCGCCGCCGCACGGAAACCATACACCGCCGGACGCGCCGCAATGCCCACACTGCCCGCAAGGCTCGTCTGCGCATTAGTAACCGTTACCCACACCTGCTCACCACGCCGGAACGGTGCAGACGGCGTGAGTACAGGCGTAACCGTGCCGCCGCCCGAATACGCGCCCGTCCGCAAGCCTGTGAAACCGCCAAACACCTTCATAACCGGTGCAGAAGCCGTTGCAGTCGTCATGGTTTGGTTGTATGTGGGGCTAATAGTTGCTGCGAGTGCGGCGGTATTGGTGTTGCGAACAGGTGCAAACGTTGTCAAGACAGGCTGGAAACCGTTTTTGAGAATTAGTACCCCTCCCGTTGCTGCACCTGAAGGGGCGGCAATATCAAGGTCGCCGTCACCGTCGAAATCACCTGCCGCAATACGAGATGTACTTGATGCTTTTCGCGTAAGGATCGCAGCACCATAAATACCCGCACCGTTGTTGAGAAACAGACTTGAGCTATTAGTTTGATTTCCCGTTGCAATATCAAGGTCACCGTCGCCGTCGAAATCAGCGAGAACAATACCGAGAGAGTTTGTTCCGCCCCCCAACGGGTAATCAGTCGCAGCACCGAAAACTCCCGAACCATTGTTGAAGAGAACACTCATTATCGTCGAACCTGTGCTATAACCGATTGCAACATCAAGGTCGCCGTCACCATCAATATCTCCACTGACGATATTGTACCCATTTGCTCCGGCAGTGTAGTTCACCGCAGGCAAAAATGTTGCCAGCCCTGTATTCAGCAGAACGCTGATAGTTCCGTTATTTGCCGAGACCAAATCAATATCACCGTCGCCGTCAAAGTCGCCTGCCGTAACTCCAAACGAATTTGCCCCAACCGCATAATAGACTGCCGCAGAAAACACACCGGAACCGTTATTCAGAAGAACGCTAATATTAGCG
>JANYDO010000142.1 GCA_025363605.1 Candidatus Kapaibacterium sp. | reverse complement strand
GCTGTTTTCGTGTTCTTGCTGGGCGCGGCTGCCGCCAAAAGCTGCAACGGCATTGCCTAAAAACTGCTCTTTCCATTGCTTGAGCGTTTCAAGCGAAAGCAGTTCCCAGCGACATATTTCCGTCTGCGACGAAGGATTGCCGAGCCATTCCAAAACAATTTGCGTTTTGTACGCTGCGGTGAATGTTCTCCGTCCATGTTTCATCGTGAATCTCCAAATATTGGGAGGAGTACAAAAATACTCCAATAAGCAATGTGTCCAAGATTTTCAGACCACTACAGTTTACCGTCCGGCATTCAATCAACGCAAGAATGAACTGAGCAAGACACACAAGATGTTGGCGATGCCAAGACGAAGTGGCTCCAAGAGCCACTGTACCAGATACAAATGAGATTCTGCCATAGTGTAGCGATAAGTTTAGTGATAAGATTGCTACACCAAACGTCGTTATACTATGGCTTTTATTTGCTTGTGTCTTTACAATTGTAGGGTACTTAGCTCCTGATCATTTATCGGAACGGCTGGAATATAAAAAGCCCGTGCATTCCGAAGAGTGCAGCAGGCATGGAAATTTGACCAATTCAACGTAGTCTTTTTTTCTACTCAAGAATGAGACTTGCTTTTCACGGAGATTATCACCCATTGTACCCCAAACTTATCGGTCAGTTCGCCGAACATTTCTCCTGATTCAGTGGAGTGGAGTTTGAATTGTTCCGGCTTGGGAAAGATTCGTGAAATATTTTGCTGCTAAATAATCATCTCCCAGACCAAGACACATTTTGACAGTACTCCTTTTGTTTGGGTCTACTTCAAACGAAGGATCATCAGCTGCAAAAACTGTATCATCCTCAAACTCAAATACCGCATGGCGTACCAATTGCATATGAGACTCTTCGACGTTGAAAGAACTTTCACCAAAGCGCTCTAATGAAACAATTTCACCAGAAAGTGCTTGCTGATAGAATTGTAGTGCTTCTTCGCAATTTCCTGCAAAGGTCAAATAAGGAGTAAGGGTTTTCATAAAAAATTGCTTGAATTTGAGAGATTCCTTGAGTACACGGATGAAACCACTTCAAAATACAAATTTCAGCATAAATCCCAAACGTTATCGCTTCGCAAACTTCTCTTTCAACTGCGCTAATTGGTCATCCATCGAAGCGGGAGCCGATTTTCTTGCCGCATCGTCGGGGCGTTTGCTCGGCGATTTCCCTGCTGTTTCTTCGCTTTTCATACTGAGGCTCACGCGTTTGAGTGCTACATTCACCTCCACCACGCGCACCTTCACGATTTGCCCCACCTTCACCACCTCCAGCGGATTCGCCACGAAGCAGTTGGCAAGCTGGGAAATATGCACCAAACCGTCTTGATGAACGCCAATGTCCACAAACGCGCCGAAATTTGTCACATTCGTCACCACGCCTTCCAGTACCATACCGGGCTGCAAATCTTTCATGTCGTTGATGCCGCTTTGAAACTCTGCATAGCGGAACTCTGCACGTGGGTCGCGTCCGGGTTTTTCTAATTCTTTCAGAATATCACGCAGTGTGGGTTCTCCGACTTCTGCGGTTACATATTTTTTTAGTTCGATTTTGCGAACACTCTCTGATGATGCCACGAGATTTTCCAACTCTACGCCAACGTCCTGAGCCATCTGCTGCACAATCGCATAACGCTCAGGATGCACTGCCGAATTGTCCAGCGCATTTTTTCCGCCGCGAATACGAAGGAAGCCTGCCGCCTGCTCAAAGGTTTTCGCGCCAAACTTTGCTACCTGCAAAAGGTCTTTTCGGCTCAGGAATGCCCCATTTTGGTTGCGATGCTCGACAATATTTTTTGCAACCGTTTCGGTGATGCCCGCCACTGAGCGCAAGAGTTCTTTCGATGCCGTGTTCACATCCACACCCACAAAATTCACACAACTTTCGACCGTTTCGTCCAATTTTTTCTTGAGTAGTTTTTGATCAACGTCGTGCTGATACTGTCCCACGCCGATAGCCTTTGGATCAATCTTCACCAATTCCGCAAGCGGGTCTTGCAAGCGCCGCCCGATGCTGATTGCGCCGCGCACGATTACATCCAGATTGGGAAACTCTTCCCCTGCCACTTCGCTTGCCGAATACACCGACGCACCGGATTCGCTGACGGTCACTTTCACTGGCTTTTTTGCTGATGGCAAAGCGCTCAAAACCTCGCCGACAAATTCGTCTGTTTCGCGGCTTGCCGTGCCGTTGCCGATGGCGATAAGCTCAATCGCATGACGCTCTATCATACTTGCAAGCGTCTTTGCTGCTTGTTCGCGCTCGTGTTTGGATTGGTGTGGGAACACTGCTTTGTATTCGAGATACTTCCCCGTTGCATCCAACGCCACCACTTTGCAGCCCGTCCGAAAACCGGGGTCAACGCCAAGTGTAGGCTTCATTCCGGCGGGGCTTGCAAGCAAAAGATTCCGCATATTTTCACCAAAGTTGCCGATAGAGGCTTCGTCGGCAGCACGTTTCTTTTCCAATCGCACTTCACCAATGAGCGTAAACTTCATCAGGCGGTCAAAAGCATCCTTCAGCATTGCCTTGATAAATGTAAAAACTTCGTTGTGCGCAGTGTGTAGCTCTTTGCTTTCCAAATATTTTTGCACATACTCTTCATCAAACTCGATATTCAGCGTAAGAATTTCATCCGCTTCTCCGCGCCGAAGCGCAAGCATATTGTGCGGCGGAATATCACGCAAGGGTGCGGAGTACGAGCGATACATTTCAAACTTGGTCGTGCCTTCGGGAAATTCCGGCTTCACAGACGAGGTAATCACGGCGTTCTTCATAATGAAAGAACGAAGCGCAGTACGCAGCTCTGCTTTTTCGGCAACACCTTCAGCAAGAATATCCGAAGCGCCTTGCAATGCTTCTTGCACCGAGGTCACTCCTTTTTCTTCGGAAATATATTGCGTCGCAAGTTCCGAGAGCGATTGAAAGAGTGAATTGGGCTGATTCATTGCGGCAATAGCATCTGCGAGCGGCTCTAATCCTTTTTCGCGGGCAATCGTCGCACGGGTGCGTCGCTTGGGCTTAAAGGGCAAATACAAATCTTCGAGTTCATTTTTTTGAACACAGGCAATGATGCGGCTTTTGAGTTCTTCAGTGAGTTTCCCTTGCCCGGCGATAGATTCCAAAACCGTCTGCTTACGCTCTTCTAATTCGGTGAGATATTCGAAGCGGTCGAAGAGATTGCGCAAAACAATCTCGTTCATCTCGCCCGTGCGCTCTTTGCGATACCGTGCGATAAAGGGAACGGTTGCTCCTTCTTCATGCAGTTCGAGGGCACTTTGAACATTGGCAATAGAAAGGGTGAGTTCTTTGGCAAGAACTTCAGGAATGGTAAGCATATTCTGAAAAATTGTATGGGTAAAGAGTACGCATAAACGCTGCTGCTGCGTCTAGTGCGAGGAAGGATATGACTTTCAAAACACCAATCGAAGCCACGAAATTCACAACATCAAATTTGCTATTTTCATTTTCAATTTACGGCGGTCGTTTTCACTTTCGATTTCGCTTGGACACGAACAAGATTCCCGTTTGCATCGAAATATGCCGTACCATAGATGTTCTGATTCGGAGCGCGAAACGGCTCTTTGTCCAGAGTGATTGCTAAGGCAAAATTATCGGCGTTCTTCTTGAAAATTTCACATTCATACCATGTCAGCACAGGTGTTGAAATACGCCAGAGCGATAGCCCGCCACCGTCTTCGCAAATACCAATGCGATAGCCCTTGGCATCAAGCGCCGAGAGAAATTTTTTCATCAGGGTTGCAAGACCTGTTGAGCTATCCGGAACAACACTAAAAAATTCTTCAGTCGAAATCCACCGATCTTTTGTGTCGAAATACATATCGGCGTAGGGTGTACAATTAGTTTGTACGTTGCCTGTAGCCATAAACGCAATACGGCGCAATCCTTTTTTGTCCTTCAAGGGAATCATTTCCTCTTGCAAGTTTCGGTCTTGCATCAGTTTGAGAGCATGATTCGCAATATCAGGCGAAGGGTGATTGATAAGCGCCGTTGCATTATCAAACATCAGTACAGGCTTTGAAAAGATAGGAATGGATGGTTTCGATAATGATTTCGACTGCGCTTGTAGATTTACCACACAGAAAAAAGCAAAAGCGCTCGTAATAAGATACTTCATAATTGATGAAAAGCTCTGCAAGAGAAAATATTTAATCTGTTTTTTGTTGAATAGCATCCACACGACGCTGTGCTGCTTGCACAAGTGCCATATTGGAAAGTTCTTTTTTAAGCTCTTTGGCAATGACCGTATCGTTCAGTTCCCATTTGTGCCGCAGAGTGAAACGAACATTAAAAGCGATATACCTGCGAAAAAATTCATCATCATTGCGGATTTGCATATAGCTTACCAAGGAATCTTCAAGCTCTTTTTTCATAGCGACAGTTTTAGGATGAAGATGCGCGTCGCAAGCATCCAAGAGTACAGTCACACAAATAAACCAGAGAAGCGGAAAGCGAATGCACATACGCAGTACAAGTACGACGCGCGAACGTGCATTCGCATACCACATATTTGTACTCATTGCCATTATTTCAATGCAGATTCGATGGCGGCAATCACTTCGGGGCTTTCGGGCAATACTTTCGGGTCAAAACGCGCTGCAATCTTACCATCTTTGCCAATCAAGAATTTACCAAAATTCCAGCGTACTTCACCCGTAGGATTCGACGCTTGGGTGAGGTATTTGTATAACGGGTGTATATCATCGCCTTTGACCGAAATTTTGGAAAACATCGGAAATGTAACATTGTATTTTGTCGTGCAGAACTGCTTAATATCAGCTTCTGAGCCGGGTTCTTGACCCATAAAATTATTTGCCGGAAAGCCGAGTATCACAAAGCCCTTGTCTTTGTATTGCTTATAGATTTTTTCTAAGCCTTCGTATTGCGGAGTATTGCCGCATTTACTGGCAACGTTCACAATCAACACAGCTTTCCCTTTGAATTGCTCCAACTTGACGCTTTTGCCGTCAATGTCGTTCATAGTGAATTCATAAATCGATGCTGCTGCGGTCATTGGTTTGGTTTCCTTTGGTGTAGTTTTTGCGGTTGCGAACATGACGATTGCTCCAAATGCAACGAGCATGAGCAATGCAGTTGTGGCGCGGCGTACCAGATGAATAGACATAGCGATATGTAAAAAAGTGGTGGCGAGAAATCTCTTAGACAATTGAGCGGAATGTGAATGATTCAGATTTCAAATTTACGGAAAAATCTCCGTTTCAACAAGTTTCTCAAAAGAATAAAAAAAAAGCCCGACGCAATTATTTATCGGGCTTGTCATCACTTCGCTACGATTTCTACATATCAAACAATGGTAGCAAATATCCGATTGAACTTGTAAACCTACTCGCTCCTAAGCGACTGCACCGGATTCGCCTCAGCCGCCCGCCACGACTGCCCTGCTACCGTCAGAAAGGCTATCACCACCGATACCGCAGCAGCAAGCGCAAACATCCACCACGATAACTCCACCCGATAAGCGAAGTCCTGAAGCCACGCGCTCATGCCGTACCACGCAAGCGGCACTGCCACGACGATTGCAATTCCGACCAATTTCAGGAAGTCTTTAGAAAGAAGCCCGATAATACTTGCCACTGACGCACCCAATACTTTGCGAATACCAATTTCTTTCGTGCGTTGCTCGGCTGTGAAAGCTGCCAAACCAAACAAGCCCAAACAAGCAATCGCTATCGCCAACACCGTGAACACGCCCAAGATAGCACCAATGCGCTGTTCGGATTTGTAAATTTCGCGGAAGGAATCATCCATAAATTTGTATTCAAAGGGCTTTTGTGGCGAAAGGCGTTTCCACGTACTTTCTACTTGTGCAAGCACCGATGCGGTCTCTACGGCATTGAAACGAATGACAGTTCCGCCATATTTTGTGCCGTAGAACAGCACAAGCGGTTGAATTGTTTCGCGCAAGGATTCAAAGTGAAAATCCTTTACAACGCCGACGACGGTGTAAACTCCTTTTTTGTCATCGTTTGGCGATTGAACGGTTTTTCCCAGTGGATTGTCCGCGCCAAAGAACTTTTTCGCTGCTGTTTGATTGATAATCACACCAAGGGAATCACTGGCAAAAGCCGTGGTAAAATTCCGCCCTTGTACAATTTCCATACCGAGCGTCGGCACATAGTCAGCGTCTACATTCCATTGCTGCACCGAAGCACTCACATTATCCTTCCCGGTAAAAATAATACTGTTATTACGCCATCCACCCGTTGGTAAGTAATTGCTCACTGTTGCATTTTTTACGCCCGTGAGACGCGCTACTTCCTGTCGGAAGCGCAATGCAGAACCGTCCGGCAGAGTAACGGGATCGTCCACTAATAAGACTTGCTCGCGGTTAAAACCAAGATTTTTCGTTTGAATAAATTGTAACTGGTTGAAGATGACGAGTGTTCCGATGACAAGCGCCACCGAAGCTGTAAATTGCACCACCACAAGCGTTGAGCGCAAATTCTTATTTTTGCTGCCGCTTGATTTGTCGCCCTTCAGCACCTTCACCGGCTGAAATGCCGAGAGCACAAACGCCGGATACGCACCCGCCAGAAGGCTCACAACCACGAAAAGCACACTAATCATACCGATAAATTGCGGCGTGAGAAGTGTAGTGCGAAGTAATTCTTTGCCCGCTAGTTCGTTGAACGCCGGAAGCACTGCTTCAACGATACAAAAGGCAAGTGTGAGCGCGCAAATTACCATCAGCGACGATTCAGCCATAAACTGCGACACGAGTTGCCCGCGCTGACTGCCAAGCGTTTTGCGAATCCCAACTTCCTTGGCGCGATTGGCAGCGCGAGCCGTCGAAAGGTTCATAAAATTCACACAAGCAATAAGCAGCACAAACGCTGCCACGCCCGAAAACACCCACACGTATTGTATGCTGCCGTTAGGTGAAATCTCCCCAAGTTTATTACCGGAATGGAGATGAATACTGGCGAGTGGGAACAAATAAAAACGAAAGAAATTTCCCTCTTTGAGGAATTTATCATAGGATAGGTGCATATCACTTTCAAGCACCGGAGCGAAATATTTGCGAACGATATCGGGAAATTTCTTCGTCACCGCTTCAGGTTGTACGCCGCGCTTGAGTAAAAAATAGCTATTGTAGTTGTTGCTACCCCATCCTGTTGATTTGCTATCTTCATAACTCACCATCGAAATAAGCACATTAAACCGAATATGAGAATTGCTTGGGAAGCGCTTCATAACAGCACCGACAGTGTACATTTTGTTATTGTCGCCCTTCAGACTCTTGCCAATAGGATTTTCAGTGCCAAAGTATTTTTGCGCAACTTCTTCCGTCAGCACCATTGTATTGGGCTGCGAAAGAGCATTCGCACCATTACCAAGCACAACAGGCACAGAAAAAACGTTAAACACAGCAGGATCGGAAAATCCAACCTGCTCTTCACGAAAAGTTTTGTTATCCACCGTAAAATTCCATGTGCCGTTTGCGCGAAAGCGCGTTGCCTCTTCGATTTCAGGAAATTCCGTTTTTAGTGTCGGAACGAGTGGCGGTGGCGAGACAGCAAGCGAGAATGCTTGCCCTTGGAATTTCACATCCGCGTCCACTCGGTAGATACGGTCAGCGTTCGCGTGGTAACGATCAAAACTAAGTTCGTCCGCTACCCAGAGGGCAATAAGTGTACAAACACTGATGCCGAGCGCAAGCCCAATGATATTTATGGCAGAGTAGCCTTTTTGCCGACGGAGGGCGCGGAGGGCGATTTTGAAATAATTTGCGAGCATAGCAATTTTGATAAATGGTGTTGAAAGTGTAGTTTTGTGAATTGTTTCACTAATTTTTTGAAAGTTATGATTACTCTTGAAGAAGCAATAATTATGGGAACAAATGCCCCACGCATTCATCAACGCATCATTCGCAAACTCCTCTTTGAGCTGACGCGAATGTACGATATTGAGCATTCCCTCACCCTTGAACCACTCTCAGAAACGATGCTTGACGAAGGGCAAACCAGCCCAACACCAGACATCATCCTGCTTGACAACGTACTTTCCCTAACACCAGTCATCATTGAAATTACCCATACAACGGGCACTCGTGCCGATTTCTTGAAAGTTCAGCGATTGATAGACTCTGAGTATTACGGCATTCAAGAAGGCTTCGTCTATGACTACAAACTGAGCGAATGGCATAAATACAAGCTCGGCGAGGGTACTATTGCCGACCGACCTTCCTTTTGCGAGGCAATCAATCTCGACCTTGCCACGCTACTTTAAAAATTATTCATTACGAGAAACCAAACAAAAGCGTGCCAAAGCCGCAACATGAGACTGGAAGAGCCTTTCAAAGAATCAGTGTGTCGGTAGAAACAAAAAACTGTCCGCTCATGAACATTGAGTGTTCATTTGCGGACAGTTGAAGGGAAACATTTTCGCTTACCATTTATTCACTTCTGAGTGCATTCACCGGATTTGCTCGTGCCGCTCGCCATGCCTGCGAAGCAATTGTTCCAAAGGCTATCACGATAGCCAACGCGGCACTCGCAGCAAAAATCCAAGCGCTCAAATCAATTTTATAGGCAAAGTCTTGAAGCCATTTCCCTGCCGCCCAGTATGCAAGAGGCGTAGCGATGACAACGGCAAGAGCAACTAGCTTCAAAAAGTCCTTGCTCAAAAGCGCAACAATACTGGCAACCGATGCACCCAACACTTTGCGAATGCCAATTTCTTTAGTTCGTCGCTCTGCTGCAAAAGTTGCCAATCCGAAGAGTCCTAACGATGCAATAACTATCGCAATAAATGTTATCGCCGTAAGTGTTTGTCCTAAATTTTCCTCATCAGCATAAAATTTTGCAAATTCAGCATCAAGGAACTTCAATTCAAGTGGGAACTGAGGTTTGAAGCTGCCGTAGAGTTTTTCGGCTCCTGCGATAGTTTGCGAAATATTGTTTGATTTTAAGCGTAAAAGGAGGATTTCATTACGTGGCGCTACACGATAAAACACGGGAGCGATAGAGGAGTGAAGCGATTTAGAATGAATATCACCAATCACCCCGATCACTTCCGCGCTTGTTTCTTTGCTATTGAATGTGAAGCGTACATTCTGACCAATTGGATTTTCCCAGCCCATCGCTTTTGCAAACGAAGCATTCACCACAACAGACGTTGCAGAATCACGTCCCCGTTCAAAAAAACGTCCTTGCAAAACGGGAATTTGCATAACTCGCACAAAATCAAAACCTGTATTATGTAGGTCGGAAGTAATGCTACGCCTTTCTTTGCCAACAGCACCTTGCACATTCAGTGTAGCACTGCCCGTCCATAGCACAGGACATTGCATTGTTGTTCCTACATCTTCAATTCCTGGGAGTTTCTTCATTTCATTCAGAATTATTTCCTGCTTTTTATACAACGATTGGTCTACATGCGCTGCCACAAGTTGCTGTTTGTTAAAGCCGAGAGAAGCGGTATTCATATAGCGAAGTTGCTCGTTGATAACCCAAACGCCAATAATCAAAGCAGTCGAAATCACAAACTGTCCGACGACGAGCACTCGCCGCAAGCCGCCACGCTGCTTGCCTGAAGCCAGACCTGTTTTGAGAGCCTCCGCAGGACGAAATGATGATAATACGGTTGCCGCATAGCCACCACTCACGCTCACGGTGAGCATAAAAATACAAGCAGCAACCACAAGAAAGTGTGCCTGAAACACATCTGTCTGAACAAAATGTTTACCGGAAAGTGTATTGAAAAATGGCAAGGCAAGCTCCACCAACGCAGCAGCCAGCACAAATGCAATGACGATTAATCCTAACGCTTCACCAAGAAATTGGAGCATAACTTGAAAGCGCGTCGCACCAAATGTTTTGCGTACGCCTACTTCGCGGGAACGCAGCATGGAACGAGCTGTGGAAAGGTTTGCATAATTGATACACGCTAAAAGCAAAACTAAAACCCCTACACAACCAAAGATTTGCACACGAGTAGCCGTGCCTTTTTCGTTTGAAAGGTTCGTGTACAACCGAATGTCGGTAAGCGGCTGTAATTCTTGCATCCAACTCCATCCTGCGTTGTATTGACTCAAAGCCGGAGTGATATATTTTTCACCGACTGCCTTCACTTTTTCGCTCATGGAACGCCAATCTGTGCCGCTTTTGAGTAAAATATAAGTTGTTATATTATTTGCCTCCCAAAATTCGTGGCTCGGTTGGTGCTGAAGTTGAAGTACAAAGGCAAACCGTAGGTGTGAATTTCGTGGAATATCTTGCAAAATCGCAACAACCGTACATGGAGTTTTCATTACTTCAACAGTTTGACCAATCGCCTTTTCAAGATTGTTTTCTCCGAAAAGAGTAGCCGCCAAAGAGCTCGTCAATACGATGTTTGTTGGTGATGTACCTAAAGCATTGGGATTGCCAAAAAGAGCTGGAAAAGAAAACATAGCAAAAAATGATGCGTCTGCTTGTATTCCCATATTAGCTTCGCTCGGCTGAATAACGACCGAACCACGTTTTAATTCCACCGCAGCACTACCAAAACGTGCGGTCATTTCGACTTCAGGGTAATTTTGTTTGAGATACGGTGCTAGTTTTGGCGGAGTCAATACGCCGCGATACATCGGGCTTTTATTATTATCCATACCACCAGTAACCCTATAAATGCGGTCTTTATTGACGTGGAAGGTATCATAATTAAGTTCGTCGGTAACATACAGCGCAATCAGCAAGCACGTTGCCAGTCCCAAAGCTAAACCGGTAATATTGACGAAGGAATACGTTTTGCTCCGAAGCAAAGTACGGAGCGCGATTTTGAAATAATTTGAGAGCATAGTTGCAACAAATTGTGAAAAAATTCGTATTAAGCTCCCTTACTTGAATTAAAGATTGTGCCAAATTGCTAACCATAGATTTTATCAGCCTTTCAGCAATTTTCCTGACTACGCAAAAACAAAAAACTGTCCGCACATGAACAATGAACGTTCATTTGCGGACAGTTTTTAATGATCTATTATCGCCTCTAATTTCGGTGTCGCCTAACATCAACCTCAACTTTTTATATATTGCGTCATAGCGGAAGCAATCTATTTTTCTCCATTTGGCTTTTGCTGTGCGGATGTTGTAGTTGTCGTCCCGGACTGAGCGAAACATCCTGCCTAGATTGAAGATGGAAACGGCTGACCAAATCGCGTAAATCCTGAGTAAGCGTATTCAAATTCGTTGCTGACCGAGCAATTTGGGAAATCCCATTTGCCGCTTCATTCGTAGAAAAAAGCATTTGCTGGATACGCTCTGCCGTATGAACACTTGTATCTGCCTGCTCTTGCGATGCTACGACGATATTTTGTACCACCTCGGAAACTTTATGGGATGATGAAAGAATCTCATGCAAGGCAATGTTAGCTTTCTGCGCCAAATCAATCCCGCTTTGCACCTCACTTTTGCCGGATTGAATCGTTTTGACAGCATTATTTGTTTCAGCCTGAATGCGGTGAACAATAGTGGCAATCTGCTTTGTCGCTTTTGCCGTACCCTCTGCAAGCAAGCGTACCTCATCTGCTACCACCGCAAACCCCCGTCCGTGTTCACCGGCACGAGCCGCTTCAATAGCTGCGTTCAAAGCCAATAGATTGGTTTGGTCGGCAATTTTGTTAATGACACCAAGAATCTCACCAATTTCCTGACTGGAATGACCAAGTTGCTCAACAGTTTGGGCAGATGTTTGCACGACAATAGCAATTCGCTCGATTTTCGTAACAGTTTGGGTCACAATCTCGCTTCCCTCTTCGGCAGCTTGCCCACTGGTTTCGACAATAGTCCGCGCTGTTTGGGCAGAAGAAGCACTTTGTCCCGTAGCGCTTGCTACTTGAGCTACTTCCATAGCTACTTCACGAGTTTGCAATTTTTGTTCGTTGGCGCTGGCAGAGAGTTCTTCGGTTGCGGCGCTAATTTCCGAAGCTGCCGACGCAGTTGTTTGAACAGCTTCGGTTACTTGCAACATCATTTGCCGGATATTATCAACTGCCTGATTGAAGCCTTCGTACAATTCTCCGATAGCATCTTTCCGCTCCGGCACAAGATGTACGGTTAAGTCTCCGGCAGCAAATTCCTGCATGACTGCAAGCATGGTGTCCACACTATTGGAAAGGTATTCTCGTTGCTCCTCAGCATCACGCACAGCATCGCGGACTTTCTGCTCAACGCTCGCCTTCTCTTGCTGCAACGCTTCAAGCCCAGTACTAATACTGGCTACCATCATATTAAAGTTTCTTGCTAGTACGCCTAATTCATTTTTAGTCCGAATGTCAATGCTTACTTCCAAATTTCCCCGAACAACTTCCACCGCGCCTTTGGCAAGAGCACGAACAGGTTCGGCAATATTTTTAGAGACGACCAGTAAAACGAACAATGCAGCACCTAGCGCAATAATTGTGAACGTAACAGTCGAACTTTTTGAAGCAATAGCTACTATTTTTGCTGAATGAATGCGATCTCGATTTGCTTGCTCTTCAAGGGCAATAAATTCACCGGCAATGAGATTCATTTGCTCCATACCTTTGCTATCAAGCTGGCGTACAAATCCGGTAAATTCATCCATTGATTTTGCATTCATCAGTACCAACTGACGCATCGAAACGATTGGCTCAGCATGTGTGCGCACCCACTCTTGCTTGAGCGTTTGGAGGTTTTTGAGGCGATTTGATTGTTCAGTATTTGCACCAACCACGGAAAGAAGATGACTCAAAGTAGAATCAAATTTATCCCCTGTTTGTGCATACTCTTGCAGCATTGGCTTGACACCAAAGAGAGCATATTGCGTAATTGAACGCTCCATGTCGCTCAAAATTTTGCGCATATTTTGTGATTCCGCTATTAGTACGCTGTTTTTCTCAATGAGTTCTGAGGTACTGACCAGATCGCCAACACTAAAAAAGGTAATAGTCGTAACAAACATGAGGAAAAGTAACGCTATGCCAGCACCGAGCAATATTTGAGTTCGAATTTGAAAATTTTTCAATCGGTCAATAAACGTAAGTTTTGCAGCTATTGAAGAGACCGTAGAGGCTGTCGTCGTCATGCCAGAGGCAACATTTTTAACATACTTGTTTGCCCCCAACGTCGAGGAGAACGCAGTTGAGATAAAACCCTGCTGATCGAGTACAGCTTTGTCGTCTAAAGGAGTATTTTTTTTCATGATGTTCTTTCGATGAGAATTGACGAAGTTATTCAATCTCTTTTACTACAAATATCCAATTCACACACCAGCAACCAAATACATATAGACAATGACTATACCTACATGGAAGCCTGACAACAGTAGAGATTATCTAAGTTAGCGTTTTGTCATTCCCACCCCCGCCTACGCGAGGATAAACTACGGCGGGAATCCAGTATCAACACATAGCTTCTGCCAAATATTCGGTGTGCTTTGCACCGTCATATGTTCCTAGATACCCGCCTTCGCGGTCATGACAGTCGCATTTACACTAACTTGGATAATTTCTATTGAATTAAAACTGGGATAAAGCTATGTATTTTAATTATCATGTGGACACTATGAGGCTTTACTTACTTTGAAGTTGAGTATCTTTTCCATTCAACATATTAAGAAACAATAATGATTGAATAGAAAAGATTCCCATTGCCAAAAGAAGATGCAGTGGTTGTGCAAATTTCGGGATTGCAAAGTATGCCATTGTAACGCCAAGCACTATTTCACCCGCAATTATTGTCCCAAGCCCCATAGATAAACGGCGAAGTGTACGAGAGAGAGGATCTTCAGAAACGTTTACCGACTTTGCAATGTACCAAATAATTACTCCATTTAATAAAACAAAAAGCCACGAAGTAGAACGATGGACAACAAAAATTAGTGATAACTGTTCAATCCACTGCTCCCTCCAGCGTCCTTCCAGCATTTTTGCGATAACATCCACTTGCTCGCGCACTTGCGTTCCCATCACGACCTGAGAGAGAGTCAATAGCAAGGCAAAAGCAATGAGTAACTGTATTTTTCTCTTCACTACTTGAAGATTCAGAAATGACGCGGTAGCATTATTTTTTATATCTGTCTGCGATTGTAATTTGCCTGTGCGAAAGACCACCATCGTTGCTAAAAATACAATGACAACCGAAGTCATCATATGCAGTGTTATTTTGACAGGCTCTAAGTCCGTAGCCACGACTACAGAACCCAACCAGCCAACAAATCCTGTCACCAATAATAATATCACCGACAGTATTGGCAACCATTTATCACGATTCCAGATTTTTCGTGATTCTAGCACTAAAATCAAGATAGCAAGTCCAAGCAAGGCTCCGAGCAATCGGTTGATATATTCAACCCACGTTTTGAAGGCATCAAAATCAGCAATTTGCTTTCCTTTGACGGCAAACGCTGTTTTGTAATCAGTAGGAAGTTGGTTTATATCGGTGGGTGGAATATAGCGCCCGAAGCACTTTGGCCAGTCCGGACATCCCATTCCAGAGCCTGTCGTCCGAACAACTCCACCAGCAAGAATAACACAAAACACTAAAAACAGTATTGCAAGAGCTAGACGATAAAAATTCATGTCAAATTCCTTTATCTTGAGTAACAGAAAAACAGAGCATAGCTGTCTGTGGAGTAATGATTAGCAAAAATCTTTAAGCGTATCGAATGTATGCACTTGTACTAAAGACCCAAAATCAATTCTCATAGCAAACGTTCTAATTTTTGCTTTAAGGAATCAATTTTTTTTATAATTTGCCGGATTACTGCCGAATTTTCCTGTCCAGCGTTTTGCTCTAGTTTAAGAAAAAAGCCAACGGATTCTTCAAGTATAGCACTCTTCTTGGTCTGAGGAGATTGCTTGTCTATTAAAGATTTTTTCTTTCCTTTTGCAAGTTGCTCGCCCGTTCCTAGAATGTCTTTTTCCCTTCGATATTTCGTAAGCTGTTTTTGCACGGCAGACAATTTCTGACCGGTATCATCGGCAATTTTCTGCGCTGTTAGACGTTGTGGCGCTGAAGATAACAACTCATCTCCCACTAAAACGGAATGTTCCGTTTTAGTAGCAGCCTTCGACCATTTTTGTCCGCCACCGCGTGTTTCCTGCTGAATTTGATGGTCAAAATCAGAGTAGAGTTTTTTGTATAGATGTATCCATTCCGCCGTAGAAAACTGTCTCCTATATAAATTGTCCTTAATGATAAACTCCCGTTCGGCACTCTCGGCAAGAGTATCAAGAACATACTGAACGGGTACCGTTTCTAAACCTAATTTGAGCGCAACTCTCAGGCGATTGTGTCCCGCAAGAAGAATATCATCTTTTTTTGCTAAGAGAGGAACAATGATTCCTCGCTCCTGAATATCATTTTGAAGTCTGTCAAAATAATCATCGCCCTCCTCACGGAAGAAATCACTATTGAGAGGGTTTTGCTTGAGCTTAAAGGGCGAAATATGCTGCACATCGGAAAGGCGCGTTCCTTGAATTTCAACTTTCTGTGTCTCCATCCACGACAAAGGGTTGTTTTGTAATCTCGGTTTTTTTACACTCATTGGTTTGTATCGTCAAATGTGAAAATAAACTAACAAAGGCTAACTTGGTCGTGTTAGCTCAAAATTTTCTTTGCAATGGCTTTTGCAATCTCATCATACTGTTCTGCTGCTTTACTTGAGGGTTTGTATTCAAAGATACTTTTCCCTGCCGATGCAGCCTCCACAAGAGCAATTGCCTCCGTCACTTGAACATCAAATAATTCAGTTGCAAAACGGTCTTCAAGAGCTTGTAGAGCTTCACAGTGCATTCCTTTTCGGCGGTCGAACATAGTAGCAATAACGCCGGAAATAGTAAGTTTGGGATTTGTTCTTTTTTGAACAATACCAATAATTTCGTACAGTTTTGCTAACCCTTGCAACGCAAAAAACTCTGTTTGGACAACGATGCAAACATCCGTAGAAGCGGTAAAAGCGTTTACCGTTAGCACGCCAAGACTAGGCGGAGTATCGATTAAGACAGCATCATAGCCGTGTACTTTGTCGAGTGCTTCACGGAGAATAAATTCACGACCCGTCACCCCTTGTAATTCTGCTTCAATATTGGTTACGTCGAGCGAGGAGGGAAGTAGGTGGAGGGTGGGTGAAAGCTCTACAATTGACTTGGGAATCGTTGAAGTACCTTTGAGAACTTCATACATACTATTGTCTGGGCGGTCATAAATTCCAAAGTGTGAGGTAAGATTTGTCTGCGGATCCATATCTACCATCAAAACACGTTTTTTTTTGTGGTGTGCGAGTGCATAACCGATATTTGCAACCGTAGTTGTTTTACCGACACCACCTTTATGATTCGCAAAAGTAATAATTTTCATGCACTTATCTAAACGGTGAAACATATGTTGTTGTTAATCTAACGGAAAATTACAAAAATAATCACCAATCAGTGTAAATTTTCTTGGTTTTGCCCCCAAAATTCTTGGTTTATCGCCTCTTCCTTGCTATCTTTTGCTCGAAATTCTACTATTTTTTTGCAATTTTTGCCATACAGTATGCTTACCTGTCAAAGACATCTTTTTTCTTTACCCGATGATGTTCATTATCTTAACTGTGCTTATATGTCTCCGCTCCTAAAGAGTGTCGAAGATGCGGGAATAGCTGGTGTAAGAAGTAAGCGCCTACCATATACCATAAGCAGTGACGGATTTTTTACTGACGCGCTGCAGGTACGTGCCTTATTTGCGCAACTAATCAATGCTCCTAGTACGGAAAATATTTCTCTCCTTCCCTCTGTTTCATATGGTATGGCAATCGTAGCGAAAAATTGTAACCTTGAGTCTGGGCAGAATATCGTATCTGTTGGTGGAGAATTTCCGAGCAATGTCTATGCGTGGAAAAAACATCTCAATAACAACGTGGAACTCAGACTGGTTGTAGCTCCAGAGGAGAAAAATACAACTCACCAAGATATTGAAGATGCCGATTATCTTGACCAGTATAGTCCAACTCGTGCAGAAATATGGAATGATAAGATATTAGAAGCTATTGATGAAAAAACTGCAGTGGTCGTACTTTGTCCCGTCCATTGGGCTGACGGTTCATTTTTTGATCTTGAAATCATTGGGGATGCTGCTCGTGCGGTTGGTGCAATGTTCGTTATTGACGGTACGCAAGCCATCGGTGCAATGCCCTTCGATGTACAACAAATCAAGCCAGATGCGCTTATTGCAGCTTCGTACAAGTGCATGATGGGAGCGTACTCAATTGGTTGCGCCTATTGGGGCGACCGTTTTGCTAACGGAGAACCTCTCGAAGAAACATGGATAGGGCGCAAAGGAAGTAATGATTTTCGTAATTTAGTTCATTATCAGAACGAATATCGTGCAGGAATGGAGCGCTATAATATGGGTGAGCAAAGTAATTTTGTTCTCGTTCCTATGCTCAATGCCGCGATTACTCAGTTAATTGAATGGCAACCTGAACGGATTCAAGAGTACTGTAAAAATCTCACGCAGCCTCTCATCCAATTCTGTAACGAAGAAAACTTTTGGATTGAAGAATCACATTGGCGTTCAGAGCATTTATTTGGAATCCGCATACCTGATAACTTTCCTCTTGATACCCTGCAGCAAGCCCTCTTGCAAAGAAACATCTACGTGTCTCTTCGTGGAGATTCAATTCGCGTGTCGCCTAGTGTCTATAACACAGAAGAGGATATTACGGCACTTATAGACGCCCTTAAAGAGTCTATCGGCGGATAAACTGCAACGGGTGAATAAAACAGAACGTTCCGTTTTATTCACCCGCAAGGTGTTGAAAGAAATTATATTGAACTATCTACACAGACAAGAGTGTCTGTGCTACGGCATGGGAACTAGCTTCGGTGGCACAGACACACTTGTCTGTGTTCCAAAAATTACTGTCCAGATGCTTACTCTTGAAACCTTTCATTGACGATTATCGAATTATTAGCATTGGGATAGAAAGTTCATGTCGAACAGGAGAAATCGTTGCTCCAAAAAGAATATCCCACAGACCTCTATGTCCATGACCTCCCATCACGAGCATTTCTATCTGATGCTCTTTTGCCAAGTGTACGATTGCCTTCGGTACATCTCCAAATCCCAAGTACCCTTTTGCTTCTACGCCTTGTAAACAAAGCGCTTCAGCTACACGCTGTAAGTAGAGTTCATCTTCACGAGCTTCAGCATCAAAGGCTTCGCCGCCATAGATAAAACCTCCCGCTCCTTCTACAATGTGGAACAAATACAATGTCGCTCCGTGATGCCGTGCCAATGAGGTAGCCTCACTCAAAACCTTTCTGTCACTGTCAGAAAATGCCACTGTTACGCCAATGCGATTATATTGAGACTTATCCAGTTGAATACTTTCGCCCTTTTCCAATATCGTATAAGCTGATTTCCGTTTTTTATCGCGAGCCGTGCGATCAAAAAATGGCTTTAATGCTATGTACAAGAGCAAGCCGCCTAAGAATGTTGCACCGACAACACCCCCCAAGCGCAATAGCAGGGAAGGGGATGCCGCAAGTGCTTCGCTGGCTTTATCATAAACGAGTTTCATATTCAACGCGATAATGATGGCAGCGACAATCCAAGCAAGAACACGCACCCACATACTGCTTGTTAATTCACCCATCAAACGACGATTATTGGTAAAATGAATCAAAGGGAGGATTGCAAATGGTAACTGAAGACTCAACACTACCTGACTCAAAATAAGTAATTGATACGTACCAGATTCTCCCACCGTTGCCAGAACCCATACAGCCGGAATAATAGCAACCATGCGTGTTATGAGGCGACGCAGAAAGGGACGCATTTTGAAATGCAAAAACCCCTCCATCACAATTTGCCCTGCTAAGGTTCCTGTAAGTGTGGATGATTGACCCGCTGCCAGAAGTGCCACAGCAAAGAGAGTCCCGGCAAGTGCAGTTCCCAAAAGAGGAGAAATAAGTTCGTGAGCCTGTTGAAGCTCAGTTACGACGACGCCATTTTTATAGAATGTAGCCGCCGCAAGCACAAGAATTGCAGCATTGACGAAAAATGCAGCATTTAAGGCAATCGCCGAATCAAGAAAATTATACTTAGCAGCCGTACGCTTACCTTCAGGAGTTGGCTCAAAAGCACGGGTTTGAACAAGGGCAGAGTGAAGGTAGAGATTATGCGGCATGACAGTAGCTCCAATAATGCCAATTGCAACAAAAAGTGCACCTTCTGGTAATGATGGTACGAGACCAGTTGACACTTGGTTCATTGCCGGCTTTGAAAGAAATAATTCCACGAGAAAACAACCACCAATAGTGGCTACAAGGGTAACAATGAATGCCTCAAATTTGCGAACGCCAAGATTTTGAATAAGTAGCAGTAAGAAAGTGTCAAAACCCGCAATGCCTACCCCCCACAAGACGGGAATATGAAACAGCAAGTTGATACCAATTGCCGTTCCGAGTACTTCGGCTAAATCGCACGCCGCAATAGCAATTTCAGCCAAGAACCATAGACAATACGCCACAGGAGCAGGATAATTATCTCGGCACGCTTGCGCCAAATCACGCCCCGTTGCTATCCCTAAACGAGCTGATAGCGTTTGAAGAAGCACAGCCATAAGATTCGACATCAAAAGCACCCACACCAGTGTGTAGCCGAATCTTGCGCCACCCTCTATATCCGTTGCCCAGTTACCCGGATCCATATATCCAACACTCACGAGGTAGGCGGGACCAAAAAATGCAAACATCCGCTTCCATCTATTGTGTTGTGCGGGAATGTGGACTGTACTGTGAATGTCCGAAAGTGATTTTTTGTCTTGATTGCTAGGCATATTCATAGCCGCTTTGATTTTGTGGAGTCAGTTTTAGTGTAGTTCAGCAGTACAAAGATAGTAAAGATTTTCAAAACTAAAAATAAATTTAGACAAGGCTAAAAAATTATCCATAAAAAAGTTATGCCGCAGCAATACAACAAATGTAAAATCTGCGGCATCAAAATAAATCAAGAAAACAAGGCTGGAACCAGTCTTTACGCCTTTATCCACCCATCAAGCATTGAGATAATACGCCCTCCGTAGGCAGCGCTGTCTTCTGAGTGCGTCACTTGCACAATAGTAGTTCCTTGCTTGTTCAATTGGCTAAAAAGCTCCATAATTTCCTTGCCTTGAGCAGAATTTAGATTTCCCGTCGGCTCGTCGGCAAAAATTACTTTCGGTCGGGAAATGACGGCGCGAGCAATTCCGACCAACTGCTGCTGTCCGCCGGAAAGCTGATGCGGGAAGAGATCTTTCTTGGCAACGATATTGAAGCGGTCAAGAATATCTGCTACCATACTCTTGCGCTCATCTTTTTTGACGCTTTGGTAGAGCAGGGGGGTTTCGATGTTTTCATACACCGTCAATTCATCAATAAGGTGGTAACTTTGAAACACAAACCCGATACTATCTTTGTGCAACTCTCCGCGCTGCTTTTCGGAAAGTTTGTGAACAGGCTTTTCAAGAAAAGTGTATTCGCCTTCACTCGCTTCATCAAGCATTCCGAGAATATGTAGCAACGTTGATTTACCCGACCCGGAAGGTCCCATGATAGAAACAAATTCACCTTCTTTAATATCAAGGTTGATATTCCGAAGTACAAAGGTTTTAAGCGAGCCGGCAGAGTAATATTTAGTTACATTGCGAAGAGAAATCATTGGTATTCCTAAGGTGTTTTTGCAAAAAAGATACGCATTGTAGATGCCTCCGTGTATCGTGCGTTACGCTGCTTTTGCAGTGCTTTTGAAATTTTCCGTTACAACTTGTCCATCAAAAAGATGAATTGTGCGGCTGGCATATTCGGCAAATTCAGGCGTGTGCGTTACCATGACCACAGTAGAGCCAGCTTTATTCAGTTCAGTCAGCAAATTGATGACTTCCGAACCATTTTTGGAATCAAGATTTCCCGTTGGCTCGTCCGCAAAAATTACGAGTGGCTTACCTACTATTGCTCTTGAAACCGCTACGCGCTGCTGCTGACCGCCGGAAAGCTGCTGCGGGAAGTGATTGCGGCGGTGCATCATCTGCATCTGCTCCAGCACTTCGTGAACACGTTGCTTGCGATAGGAAGCATCGAACCCTAAGTACAAAAGCGGTAACTCAACATTTTCGTACACCGTCAATTCATCTATCAAATTAAAACTTTGGAAAACGAATCCGATGCTCTTTTTCCGCAACTCTGCTCGCTGTCGCTCTGTGTACTGAGCTACCTCATGCTCGTAGAAATGATATTCGCCGTTATCGGGATTATCCAGCATACCAAGGATATTCAGGAGAGTGGACTTACCGCAGCCCGAAGGTCCCATAATAGCAACAAACTCGCCATTCTCAATATCAAAAGACACACCATTCAGTGCCGTTGTCTCTACCTCGTCGGTGCGATAGAATTTTTGGATGTTTTTGAGGGAAATCATCGTTGTTCCTAAAAAAATGATAAAATTGGTTGAAGCACTGTTGAATAGACTATATCAATCTTTACTCTTGGCGCAAAGACTCAATCGGTAAGCGCTTTGCTGCTTTCCACGCTTGAAAAGCAATCGTCGCAAATGCCACACCTACCGCACCCAAAGCTGCTCCGGCAAAAGCGCCAGTGCCAATCGGCGTACGATACGCGAAATCTTGAAGCCAAGAATTCATAAGCCACCACGCAAGCGGAGAAGCAAGTAGGCATGCAATGAATACGAGTTTGAGAAAATCCTTCGACAAAAGTCCGATAATGCTTACATCCGAAGCACCTAAAACTTTTCGCATTCCGATTTCCTTGGTCCGGACTTCGACCGAATACGCCACAAGCCCGAACAAACCTAAACACGCAATACCAATAGCAACCACCGTGAAGAGTGCAAAAACGTTTCCAATACGAGCATCATCTTCGTACTGCTTTTGGAAAATGTCGTCAGCAAAACGCGCTGAAAATTGATTGCCAGGGAAAAGATTTTTGTAGAGCCTTTCTAAAGCAAGCAAATTTTCCTGAAGATTGCTCGTTGCCAGTCGCACGGTAAAATAGCTTGTTGCTTTAGAAGGGAGCAAAATCATCGGCTCAATCTTGGTCTTGAGAGATTTATGGTGATAATTCTTGATAACACCTCCAATTTGGAAGCGCTGTCCTTCACCGTTTTGATCTTCCCACTGGACAAATTGCCCGGTGGCTTCTTGTGCGGTGCGGAAGCCCAGTTGTAAGGTAGCAGCTTCGTTCACAACGACATTTCTGAATTTGAAATTCCCAAGATTATCATTTTGCACATAGCCTTTTCCTGATAAAAATGTCATGTCGTACGTTTTGAAAAATTCGGGGTCGGTCAGAAGAATAAAGTATTGCTTTTTCATATCATCATCCGCTGAGGAGGGGCGTTTGAAACCAACGGTGGAGAAATTATACCATTGCCCGGGAATATTCTGGCTGGCAGCTATAGATTGTACGAAAGGCAAGCGCGCTGCTTCGTGCTTAAAGGCAAGCGCCTTACTTGACAATTCATTACCTTTGGGAGAAGCGGCATCAAGAAGTTCGGGACCGTTAATCACCAAAAGCTGCTCCAACTTCATTCCGAGGTCTTGGTGGCGCATAAAATTAAGCTGCTGAAAGACAATAATCGTACCGATAATAAACGCAATAGAAATAGTAAATTGCGCAATGACAAGTGTTTGGCGAATACGGCTGCCACGCTTCGAGCGAGCAAAATTCCCCCGCAAAACAACGATGGGATCTACTCCCGTCAGAACAAGCGCCACATACCCGCCTGACAGTATCGTCCCCAAAAGAATTGCCAGCCATGCCCACGAACCTATACCAAATGCCATCACATAGCGTAACGAAAGTTTGACACCGACAAGAGTGTTAAACGGTACTTGGAGGAGTTCCACAATCGTTAAAGCCAGTAAAAGAGACATTCCCGTCAAAAGCAAACATTCTAAAAAATACGGTAAAATAAGTTGAACGCGACTTGCTCCTATGGTCTTACGAACACCGATTTCCCGCGCTCTCGAAAGCCCAAACGCTGTGGAAATATTGATATAGTTTATGAGCGCCAAAGCCAACACAAAAAGCGCTATGGAAGCAGCAACCACTACCAGTTTGAGCATCCCGTCATTGGGCAGGGGGTCGCCGAAACTTGCTCCGGTGTGAATACTAGTGAGCGACTGCAAATGCCAGTGGATATCTTCTTTAGAAAGTGATTTTTTTTGCATTTCAGCAAGAATAGTTTCCAATTCATGAGGGTTTGCACCTTTTTTGAGCAAAACAAAGCCATCCAGAAATGCAGATGTATTATCAGGGGTCAGTTTTGCCCAAGAATTACCATTTAAGTTTGCCGGATTAGCAAGCGTTTGCAAGGAAAAAACCATGGAGCCGCGTAAAAATGACTCTTCGGGTACAGCTCGTATTACGCCGGTAATGCTAAATTCGGCAATCCCAAATTGATTGGTTACTGTAAGGCTTTTGCCAAGAACGCTTTGAAAGTCTTGACTGCACCGAAAATACTTTTGTGCAGTCTCTTCAGTGAGAACCATTGTATTGGGCTTGTCCAGCTCTGCACGACCGGCGAGAAAGGGCAAGGAAAAGGTTTGGAATATATCATTATTTCCATATGCGACGTTCTCTTCTTTGAACATCACTGTTTGTTCACCTTGTGTCGTTTGAGGCTTGTATTGAACAATTCCCCCGGCACTGGTCAAAAATGCAGGTGTTGATTCAACGATTGGGGCTTGTTCTTTGAGCAAGAGTAATGCAGGCGGAACGTTGGTCCAAGCGCCATTGGGAGTAGTTGCGACAATCCGATAGATTCTATCGGCGTTTTGGTGGAAGCGGTCAAATCCTGCATGAAAGCTTGCAAATTCCATCAAAAACAAAAATGCCGTCATACCAAGCGACAATCCAAAAATGTTCAGGCCGGTGGTAAATTTGCGCCTCCAAAGGGCGCGAAAAGCGAGTTTGAAATAATTTGTCAGCATAGTGGTGTTTCAGGTAGTAAATGTTGAAAATGAGTTTGCGGACAGAGCTAATGTATGCCTTATTTATTGTCCTTGTAACCCATACTGAGATTACTATAACCATAGATAACAACCTTTATCGAAGCTAAAAAATCAGACGAGTTTTTGAACTGAACTGCAGCATTGGCCGGTACAGCGTATGTTTTTTGTTCGCCGACTTTGAGCACCCCGAGTGAATTCTCATTTCCATCAATGCTTTTTGTAAGCACTTCCATATCGAGTAAGCTCACATTTTGCACCTGAGCCGTGTACGGTGGATGCGCACCTTCACCTAAAACAAATGAGCGCTTAGGATCAATCAGTGTTGTAGATGTGAGTGATGCGCATGATTGAGCACCAATGGCAAGAAAAAGAGCAATAGCCGACATAAACTTTTTCATGACGAAACCTATGGACATAAAAGTGGTAAAATGTGGTGAAGTGAACGATTGGCGATTCTACCTCAATCTTAGCATCGTTCTCTAATACTACGTTAGTCAGAAGGTACTTTTTCAAATGCCGTGCCAAATTCAGCAATCTAGTATTTATGCTGCATACAGAGTGTTTTCGATGTTAATGAATGTTCATCAACGCACACCAAGTGTTCATTTTCGGACAATGTGAAGTTTCTATCGGTGGCGGGCAATAAAAAAGCAGAGACGAATTCATCCACCGACATTCACCTCTGCTTTTTGCTTGTAAAGCGCTTCAATACAATAGTTCTATTTGATAACGAGCTTCTCTGCCTCACCAAAATTATCGTAACTGGAAGTGATAACTTTCTCACCAAGTTGTAAGCCTTCTATCACTTCAAATGTATTAGGGTTCTGCCGCCCAAGCCGCACACTACGCTTAATTGCTTGCTTTCCACTTGCGTCCAGGACATACACCCACTGACCGCCGGTCTTCTGGTAGAATCCGCCTCTTGTGAGCAAGATTGCTTGTTCTTCGCTACCCAATTCCAAACGAATTTGAAGCGATTGCCCACGTTTTACGCCGTCAGGGATATTTCCTTCAAAATACATATCCACCTCGAAGCGACCATTTTTTACTTCCGAATATATCTTGCGAATGATGAGACGATAGGTTTTTCCTGTGATTTCGCATTGACCAATTTGCCCGACGTTGACACGTGCGAGATAAAATTCATCCACCGGAACGCGCACTTTGAAAGCATCTACCACGTCAATCTGCCCCAAACGCTGCCCACCAGTTTTTGCCTCGCCGATTTCGCAGTTAAGCGATGTGAGCTGTCCGGTAATAGGAGCACGAATGAGCATATTATCAAGATTATCTTTCACGACACCAAAATTTGATTGTAAACGCTCGGTCGAGCGCTCAAGCTGCTTGACCTGGGCAAGTCGAACAATAGAATCGTTATGTGAGGATTCAATGGTAATGCTGAGACGTTTGCGTAAAAAGTCGTAGTTGTCTCTAGCCCGTTCAAACTCTTCTTTCGAGACCAATTGCTTCTCAATCAAGATTTTATTTTGCTCATAGACGCGCTTTGCGTTGGCAACTTGATTTTCAAGGTCAATGAGTTGATTTTTCAGCGTCAAGCGTGTTTGCTCCATCGCAACGCGGCTATTCTGCAAGTTGTTCATTTGGTCAAGCATCTGTGCTTCGCGGTTGACTGCATCCAGCACCATTGTTGAATTTTTCAGTA
>JANYDO010000097.1 GCA_025363605.1 Candidatus Kapaibacterium sp. | reverse complement strand
ACCTCGACAACGACGGCGACTTGGATGTTGCGGAGGCGAATCAAATTAACCCAAACGTCAGTGTCCTGATGAACGACGGCACGGGAAAACTTGGTACTGTCGTCAATTATGCTGCACCGGCAAACCCCTGGGGGCTTGCCGCAGGCGATATTGACGGCGACGGCGATATAGACCTTGTTTCTGCCAATCCATCGCCGAATAGTGTCAGTGTTTTCGTGAACAACGGTTCGGGGATATTTGCCAGAACCGACTACACCACAGGCTTCAATCAGCCTCGAGGTATCACGCTGAATGACCTTGACGGCGACGGCGACCTTGATATTGCCGTTACCAATTCCGGTAATGCTACGGCAGGCATTATGCTGAACACCGCCGGAGCATTTTCTGCCGCAATACCCTATCCGACGGACGGTGTTCCGTATAGCATTGCTGCCGCAGACTTCGACGGCGACGGCGATATAGACCTTACCACTGCGAATTACAATAGCGCAGACCTTTCCATCTTGTTCAACACGGCAGCAATGAATGTTGCCCTCAACGTCCCGCCCTTCACCCCGCGCCCGACCACCACGCCGCTTATGAACACGATGAACGTCGGTACGCCGTCTGGTTCGCCCGTGAAAGTGCCGATGAGCATTGACATAACCTTCTCGCAAAGCGCAACAGCAGCAACGTTTACTAACGGTGCAAGTCCGAATGCGCGTGATGTGATGAAAGTTTTCGGCACCACCTCGCGCGGATACCGCTCCGGCACAGGTTTTTCGGGTGCAGGCGCAACGATGACCTTTACCACGACCGCAAACTTCAACGTCGGCGAACAAGTCTGGGTAACGGTTACGAATGCGCAAAGCACGGGCGGCGCAAGTACGCGCCCCTTTGTGATGGGCTTCCGCACAAAAGCAGGCGTGGGTCCGGGTACGTTTGTTTCCGGATCATCTCCCGCAGTCGGCGCATTACCTCAGTATGCCAACTCAGGAGACTTCGACGGTGATGGCGATATTGACCTTGCTGTGACGAACTACACTGGCAATAGTGTAAGTATCCTGATGAATAATGGGAATGGAACATTTGCCGCAGCCGTAAATTATGCCACGGCAGTCCAACCCACGTCGGTTACAGTGGGCGATGTTGACAATGATGGAGACCTTGATATTGCTACGGCAGCCAATAGCGGCAATGTGTCCGTGTTGCTCAACAGCGGCACGGGAACCTTCGGGGCTGCAACCAACTATTCCATTGGCGGCTGGGGGCGTATCATTGTCGCGGGCGATTTGAACGGCGATGGGCTGCTTGACCTTGCTGTCTCGAATTGGTCAAGATACCCGTCGTAGTTAAAATCACCAGTTGCTGCTCCCGTAGAAGTTGAGCCTGTGGCGTAACCCGGCATCGGGAAAAATGTCGCCGGACCCACGCCAGCCCGCGTCTGCACACCCATCACAAAGGGGCGTGTATTTGCCCCACCCGTGCTCTGAGCATTCGTAACCGTTACCCACACCTGTTCGCCCGGATTAAAGTTTGCTGTTGTCGTAAAAGTCAGTGTCGCACCCGCACCCGAAAAACCTGTGCCGGAGCGGTATCCGCGCGAGGTTGTGCCGAAGACTTTCATCACATCACGCGCATTCGGGCTTGCGCCGTTGGTGAAGACCCATGGGGCGAGATTTTGCGAAAAGGTTACATCAATATTGGTCGGCACTTTCACGGGCGAACCCGACGGCGTACCGACGTTCATCGTGTTCATAAGCGGCGTGGTCGTAGGGCGCGGGGTGAAGGGCGGAAGATTGCCCAAGACGTTCATGGGGGTAGTATTGAACAATATTGAAGCACTGTTGCTGCCGCTATTTGCTGTAGCAACATCCAAATCACCGTCGCCGTCAAGGTCGGCTGCAACAACAGACTGTAAACCCGCTCCCGCAGCATAGTTCACCGCCGTACTAAACGTCCCCGCTCCGCTTGTGTTTATCAAAATGCTTACGGTATTGCTACCGCCATTAGCAGTAGCGAGATCAATATCGCCATCACCGTCAAAATCGCCCGATGTTATGTACGGACCCGACCCGACGGTATAATTCACTGCGGCAGCAAAAGCACCACCGCCCGTACCAAGCAATACACTTACTGATGAGCCTCCGTTATTTGCGGCAGCAAGGTCAAGCAATCCATCACCGTTAAAATCGCCTGTTGTAACGGAAGTTGGATTCGAGCCTACCGGATATGATACCGCCGCACCAAACGTCCCTGCACCGGAATTGAATATTACCCGCACTGTGCCACCTGCACCATTCGCCGAAGCTAAGTCAAGGTCGCCGTCATTGTCATAATCGCCTATGGTAAGCCCCATGCCATTTGCTCCCAGCACATAGTTCACAGAAGCAGCAAAAGCTCCTCCACCCGTATTGATGAGTACATTCACGTTATTGCTTAACCAATTCGAGACAGCAAGGTCAAGCAGCCCATCGCCGTTCAAATCGCCCGCGACAATGATACGCCCCCAGCCGCCAATGGAATAGTTGGTTGCAGCCCCGA
>JANYDO010000021.1 GCA_025363605.1 Candidatus Kapaibacterium sp. | reverse complement strand
CAGCTCTTTTGTCGGGCGCAATCGCAATGGCGAAACGCCGTATCTCAATAACGACTTCATGCGCCCCAATCCGCGATTTTTCCGCTATCTCGACACTCTTGTTGCCTTATGCAATGAATTTGAAATCATACCCGTCATTGCGCCATTGTGGGGACATATGACAAAAACGCAGTATTCACCATATTATGCACCAAATGAGCAACTTTCTGACGAGGAAGGCAAACTCCTCGCTCAGTACATTGGCTCACGCTGCGCCGGAGCGCAGACAATGTGGATTATGGGCGGCGACCAACGCTATCAAACTCCCGCACAACAATCTTTTTGGTCAGGGGTTGCTCGCGCCATACAAAACGCTGGTGGGCGCGAGCATTTGACAACGGTGCATCCTGCGGGCTATACGATGTCGCTGGATTTCTTTGATAATTCTACATCGTGGATTGATTTTGCCATGTACCAGTCTTCCCATGTCGCTTCCGGCAATAATTTTACATGGCAAGCCGCCGAACGCGGCTGGAATGCCTACCCCATCAAACCGACGCTCAATGGCGAATCTGTGTATGAAGACATCTACGACAATCTCTGGGAACCCGGTGATACGACGCAGTACCAAACCACACGCATCGTCGCACGAAACGTTCGCAAGGCTGCATTTGAAAGCATTCTTGGTGGCGCATTGATGGGCATTACCTACGGAGCAAATGGTATTTTTCAGTGGAGTACACCGTTTGATATGGGACCGTTTCTCCCACGCTTTCCCGCTGAGGAAGCGCAAAATTTTCCCGCTTCTGCCCAAATGACTATCCTGAAGCGACTTATGCAGCAATACTCTTGGGCAGACTTCCAGCCTCAGCCCTCACTCATTATTGATGCTCCTGATACTCGGCATATTCCACTTTCAGCCAGCACTGCGCATCTTATGGCATATCTATCGGATTCGATGCGCTTTCTCACGCTTAATCTCAGCGCATTCGGCAAAACGCCCCGTGCAGTCTGGTACAATCCCGCCACCGGAGACAGTACGGATATTCACCTTCTTTCCAATGCAGCACTCGCTCACTATCGTTTTACGCCGCCGACAGAGGGCGATTGGGTACTAGCAATCACCCATAACAACACCTCAACGAATCTTACCAGCAATACCATAACCCAAGAAGAACCGATGCTGAACGCCGCCCCCAATCCTGCACAGAACCACATCACTATCACCTACACATTGCCTACGGATGCTGAGGTTCACATAGAAATACTCGACGCACTTCAACGCATTATTGCCGTACCACTCCGCAATGAAGCGCAGAAAGGCGGTCTGCACACTTTTACGATGCAAACCGCCTTTTGGGCCGATGGTATGTACTGGCTGCGCCTACGCACTGTGGATATGCTCACAGGCAAAACGCAAAATGTTTTTCAACGGATTATTGTCGTCAAATGACACTCACGAACAGTACAAAAACCACAACTTAATAACTCTCCTCATCCGACGGAAACGTCGAAGTCCGCACGTCATTGATGTACTGACCGACTGCTTCCAACATTCGCTCGCGCATCACGTCGTAGCGACGCACAAAGCGTGGTTGAAAATCGTTGGTAATGCCAAGCATATCGGTATAGACCAGTATTTGTCCGTCGCAGTGAACACCTGCGCCAATGCCGATGGTCGGTATCGTCAGCGCTTCAGTGATTTGCCGTGCCAGTTCAGAAGGAATTTTTTCCAACACAATAGCGAAGCAGCCCGCCCGCTCTAAATCTTTCGCATCGCGCAAAATCTGATCAGCCTCTTTCTTTTCCGTACCGCGTGTGCGATACGAACCAAACTGATGAATACTCTGTGGCGTAAGCCCCAGATGCCCCATCACCGGAATTCCCGCCTCGCTGATATGCGCTACAATTTCCAATACCCTGTGACCGCCTTCCAACTTCACCGCGCTTGCGCCGGCTTCTTTCATGAGCCTTCCTGCGTTGCGGAATGCTTCTTCGGGCGAGATTTGGTACGACATAAATGGCATATCAGCTACGACCATTGAGCGCATAACGCCGCGTAATACCGCTTTGGTGTGGTAAATAATTTCGTCGAGCGTCACGGGAATCGTGGTTTCATGCCCTTGCACGACGTTTGCAACGGAATCGCCCACAAGAAGCAAGTCTATACCCGCTTCATCGAAAATTTGTGCCATCGTGGCATCATAGGCGGTGAGACAAGAAAAACGCTCGCCGCGCTTCTTACGCTCCAAAAGCGTCTGCCGCGTAACGCGCTTCATACGCCGCACGGCTGGTGCGCCGTAGATGGGCGTGTCGGATTCAGTTTTTTGTTGCTGCAAAGCCGCTTTGGTACTGGGTTGTTTTGTCGGATCACTCATTGAGGTGAGGAAATCGGTGGTGAGAAAACGGTGAGAATGTATGGGACACGGATGATGAAAATACTGATAGATTTCGGGATATAATTACCCCTAGTACTTCTGCAAAAGACGCAGACCTGAGGGCTTCCCTCAGAAGTGTCTGCGCTACAAAGACTTCCGATACTCTCTGGCTTTGGTGGAACAGACACTCTTGTCTGTTCATACAAACGAACCTTTTTGCAAAAGCTCTAATCTTTTTTATCTGCCCCATCCGTGTCCCATAACAAGTTGTTTATTTCTTCGGTTTCATTGCTTGGAACATCTGTTTAAGCGGCTTGCGGTCGAATCCGGAAACGAAGAGATTGAACTCGCCGCCCGCTAAGCGCTCGCCGCCGTCAATGGTCACACATTCGCCCGTGATGTAACCTGCCATATCGGACATGAGGAACACCGCTAAGTTCGCCAATTCTTCGTGCTTGCCCACGCGCCCAAGTGCCACGCGCTTAATGTACATTTCCTGAAGTTCTTTTGTTGGCATGAGACGCGACCATGCGCCTTCGGTTGGGAATGGTCCCGGCGCAATAGAATTGACGCGGATGCCGTAGGTTCCCCATTCGTAGGCAAGCGTTGTGGTGAGAGCATACACGCCCGCTTTAGCACACGCCGAAGGCAGCACAAACGCTGAACCGGTCTCGGTGTAGGTCGTGACGATGCTCAGAATAGAGCCTTGACGCTCGTTGTTGATGAGGTAATTGCCAAAATGCTGTGTACAGTTAAACGTGCCGTGCAAAACAATATCCACAACGGATTTGAAGCCGTTGGGCGAAATATCTTCTGATGGCGAAAGAAAGTTTCCGGCGGCATTATTGACCAAGCCCTCCAGCGAACCAAATTCTTCCACAAGGCGCTTCATCATTACCCCCACAGCGTCGTAGTCACGCACATCCACAGCATGAGTAAGTACCTTTACGCCCGCCTGCTTCACCTCTTCAATTTCTTTTGCCGCCCCCAGAAGTTTATCTTCGGTGCGTCCGCAAATAGCAACATTTGCGCCGTGTGCGGCAAAATGTTTTGCCATCGAAAGCCCCAAGCCACTTCCGCCGCCTGTGACCAAAATACTTTTACCTTTGAGTGTGTCCGGTGTAAACATGATGATTCCTTGAAGATGAGATATGAAAATGAGTTACATTCAATAAAAAAAATCCGTAAAAATCCCTTTTTAATTCGTCCAATTCGTGTCCCAACTGTGCGCTACGCCGCATCATCCAACAAGCGGTCTTTGAAGCGCTGGTACAGGTACGACACCAAGAGCAACACCACACCAAGCCCGATAAACGAGCCAATGCGGTACGGTGTGGTAAGAAACGATAAATCGTAAAGAAATATCTTCAGCACCGACACGCCCGCCAGACCAAGCGCCGCAAGACGCAGCACCCGCAAGCGCCGTACAAAACCGCCAACCATCAGTGCTGCGGCATAAACAAGCCAGACGAGCGAAATAGCAAGCTGTTGTGCGTTACCATGCGCAGCAATTTTTTCACCAATGGTCGCGTTCAGTTGTACGGCATGAGGCAAGGCATAAAGACGCATCGCTTGGCTATGGAAATAATCCGACGCTTCGCCCGTAAACAGTGTAAAGAGAAGGATAAACGTGATTCCGCCCAACACGGGATGGATAGCGGATGCGATGATTGCAGGAAGGGTTTTGTTGTCTTTATCAAAAATTCTCCAGAGCGCCAGCGATACTCCAAATGCCACGAGCAGAGCCGCTACACGAAGATTCAGTACAAATGACCATTCGATAGCAGGCTCGTAGGCAAAGCCGCGCATTATCAGCATTACAAAGGTTAATGCGCCTATCAGCATCGCCATCCACGTCACTTCTTTCCACGACAACTTGCGCCCTAGCCACGCCAGTATGCCAACAAACACCGTAAAAGCAATTCCTATGATGTGAAATTGGCGATACTCACCGTGCAAGACAGGGTATGACTGCTCGAAAAGAAAGAGGTGACTGAATGTATAGATGATAGCATTTACGCCGACGACTACCCACGCAAAATGGAATATGTTGACAAGACGCAGATTCCCGATACGCTCGTCCTGTCCGGCAAGTCGCGGGAAGAGTATTCCAACGGAAATAAATGCCGCCATGCTTACGCTGTACATCAAGAGTGGCAAGTCCAGAATAGAAAGTACGGTTGGCTGCTGCCCTGATTGCAGAAGGAGTTGAAAAGGGCTTATCATGTTGTGGAGCGTTTGCCAAAAAACAACAAAGAAAAAGACCATGAGTGACAAGACTGCTCCCGCAATGCTGACAAAGGTGTGCCGCCACCGCACTCCCGCCCAAAAAAGAAACGCAAACTCTACCGACCACGCGATAATCGTCCATTCTTTGTCGAGTTGCTGCGACGTGGCGACAATCATCTGAATAATCGCCGTCATCGTATAGCGCATAAACGCAAAGCGGTGCTCGGGCTGACGCACACGAACAAGCTGCGAAGCAAGAAAATACACGCCTCCGTACAACACGCTAAAAAGCGGCATCCAGCGCGGATGCGCGTCGTAGATAAGTGCAAAAAATGCCGCGTAGGTAACGCTGGAATTGAGGAATGAATCTATACGCCGCCACGGTGCGTCATCCTTGGAGCGACCGCTCACAGCGCGGTACAAATCCACCGCAAAAAATATTACCCAGAAGAGCAATGCAAAGCCAACGGTCATCTCAAAATGCTCCATCGTCGTATAAGCATTCGCATACCAAACGCCACATACGCCGTAGGTGGCAACAAAACTGAGGGGCTTCAGCACAAACCAATCATCGCGCCTGAGCACAAGCGCAAGCATTCCCAGCGACAAGACCGTGAGGTAGCCCATCAAGCCAAACGGATTCGGCTGTTCGCTGTGAATCAGAAGCGGCGTAAGATAGCCGCCGAACCATGCTAAAAGCGCTATGGCGAGCGCATTATACCGAAGAGCCAGCACAAAACCTATCACCGTCACGCCTATCATGCCTGCGAAGGCTTGCATTACCGGCATGAGATGGTAAAAATTATACGCTGCATACACCGATAGATAGAGCGTTCCAATGCCTGCTCCCGTCAGCCCTTGTGCGAAAATAGGAAGTTTTTTGCGCTGCATCTGCTCCGCACCCGCAATGAAGGCTGCACCCAAGAACACACCAATCAGAACGCGCAAGGGTTCACTAATGATGTCGTTGTCAAAGGCATATTTCAGAAAAAAGCCGATACCAATTACTATCGCCGCAGCGCCAATGCGATTAAATAAGCGCCCGCCGATAAGCGATTCCCATTCGGTGTTGGTGCGTGGTGGCTTTGCGGTATGCGGCTTTGGTGCTTCGGTGCTTGGACGAGGCTTGTTACTTGTTTCCTCCTGCGAAGGAGTTTGTGCGGGTGGTATAGCCGATGATATTGGCGGCAGAGGCGCAAGAGCAATCTCCGATTCTTGCGGGCTTACGGACGGCTCAATTTCTTGCTTGAGCGTTTCGAGGTCAATGAGCGTAGCGAGTTGATGCGGTGCTATACCGGAACGTGCGGCGGTAGGATTTTGCGAAGCGGCTTGTACCGCTCCAGCCAAGGAAGTTCCAGTCAGGGGAACTCCCTCTAAGCCACGTTCCAATGCGGTTAAGCGTTTGCGCAAATCCCAGACTTCACGCTCTAAAAAGCGTGTCTTGCGCATAGTCGAAAAAAGCGCAATAAGCGGCGCTAGCACGACCGCTAAACCAAGCAATACATAAAAAAGTTCTTCCATAGCCGTCTTTCTCTTCCTATCAAGCTATTAACCGACAAAATAATTATTGCGCAAAAAAGTATTGAGAACTCTTACAAAGTCAACTCTACCGACCGCGACGCTACCGACCACGACGTTCTTGGGGCGTTTGCGGAAGGGGACGTTCAATCGTCAGGACAAGCGCCCGCGTGAGAATACGCTCTTGAGGCGTTTCGGGTGCGACCAGCTCCGTTGTGGATTCGATTTGAACAGCTTGTGTCAGCATCATGGAGGCTTGCCGCTTCAGTTCGTCGGCAAGAAGCCGTGCATAACGCTCGGACTGCACCGTCATCGTCTTGTCGCCAAAGCTGTACGGCGCGATGCTCAGACTCATACTGGAAGCTGCCGCTCCCGTCAGCGCTGAAGCTATTTCTCGCAAAAGCAACTGCTGTTCCGGCAAAAGTGCAGTATTATCGCCACCTTGCGGAACGAGAAAGCGGTAACGGTCAATGATTTTATCCTGCACCTTTTGAGCGCGTTTTTGCTCAAGCGGTAGCCGATAAATGGTGAGCGAAAGGTCACGATTGCCTGTTCGCCCCAACGAGTCTATACCCGAAAGGCGAGCATGAAGCTCGTCCGGCAATGCCGCCCATGCACTTGGCTCTACAAGAATAGTCGTAAAAAAAGGCAACGTCACGCCAGCCGTGCGAAAAATAGTATCGCGCTCCTCAGTGCGTCCTTCAGCAGTAAGAGAAAAATTCCATGACCGTAAAAGCGTGCGAGGGCGCATATCCAATGCAAGGTCAATTTTGCGCGGCTTGGCAATCATATTCACACCGGCAATACGCACCGCCGCAGTAATACGCGGGTCGTTGCTCACAAGCTCCACACACCGCACGGCATCTTCGCCTGCAAACATCGTAATCCGTCGTCGCACGGCAGTAGCGCTTGCATCGCCCGCACCAGTTTTGGTGAGAATACGCCGCCCGTCAATGTTCCACACGCTTTGCCAATACGCCCGTATGGCATCCATTCTTTGCCGCGCCAGCGCACTATTACTGCCTTCGATAGTATTGAGCGTGAGCGTGGCATCGGTAAATTCTCCAAGACGCTTACCCACAATATTGAGCATTTCACCGTAGATAACAAGTGGGTCAGGGCGAAGATTCTGAGGCGAGAACGTATGTATTTCTTCAAGATTGTACTGCTTAATGTCACGCGGAAGCGCTCCTGAATTTGCCTCAAACACAAGGCACGGCGCAATCGGTATCACATCGGTCATCGAAAATTCTTCGGCGGTAATAAAGGATGTTTGCGTTGCAATTTTGTATTCCACAACAGAAGTAAACTGCGAAATCGGCACCAGACGTGCCACATACAAATCTAATCCCCCACGCGAACCTGTGCGGTTTGACGCAAAGACCCCCACGTTGCCCGGAAGCATGGCAAAATCGGAGTCGTCGTATTCACTATTTAGCTCAACTAAGGGAACTGGCGGCTGCCACTTGCCTGCGGAGCGAACAGCCAGAAAAATTTCATAGCCGCCCTTTCCACCAAAACCATTGGAAGCAAAATACAGCGAATCTTCCGACGCAAAGCACGGCGTAATCTCGTCTTCGGGCGAATTAAGCACATCGCCCATATTCACCGGTGGCTGCCACGTGCCGCTTTCGTCGCGGTTTGCCGTCCAGAGGTCAATGCCGCCGCGTCCTCCCGGACGGTTCGACGCAAAAACAACGCTTTTCCCCGAAGGAGAAAGCGCGGGATGAGCATTGAAGCCATCAGTGTTCAAGGCATCTACGGGGTCAGGCTTCGTGAAAATAGTCTTGCTTTGGGCGACTTGAAAAATATTAAGGAAAGGACGCTGACGGGTCATGCGGAATGTGGACAGAAGCGCACTGCCGTCGGTGGCAAAGGTAATGTAGGCTTGGTTGTTGCGCGATTGATTGATGGGCGTAGAAACGCGCTCGGGAAGAGCAAAGCGGGGGCGGGCTTCGCCAGTGGTCGCATCGCGGCGAGCGTCATAGCGACTGGTGTACAGTTCGGCATAGCCGCCTTGACTGGAAGTGAAATAGACCAATCGTTCTTGGAATGAATACGCAGGCGCAAAATCATCGCCGGACGTATTGAGCACGGCGAGATTTTGCGGTTCTTCCCATTTGCGGCGCTCCTGAGCAGAGAGCATTTGCGGGGAAAATGCGCCGCAGAAGTGTAAGACAGCGATAATCACTGTCCAAAATGCCGTACCATAGACAGAATCAAGGCGCATAGCCATTTGGAACAAGTCTCAGAGGTTGTTTGGTAACTCTTTGTTTGCCTACCAAAATCCCCCTAAATCCCCCTTTATCAAGGGAGACTTTGACTTCGCCCCCTTGACAAAGGGGGAAAATGTTCTTGCAAAGCAAGAACGAAGGGGGATTGGTGATAGTTTTCAAACAGCCTCTCACGTGGTAAAGCGGGGGAGTTATACAGAAACAGGTTCTTCCGCCGGGATGTTCAGAACACCTTCCCACCGCGCCATGACAGCGGATGCAAGGCAATTACCAATCAAGTTCACGGTTGTTCGTGCCATATCCATAAAGGCATCCACACCGAGAATAATGGCAATGCCTTCAAGCGGCAAGCCAAACTGCACCAGCGTTCCCGACAAAATGACGAGGGAAGCCCGCGCAACAGCAGCCACGCCCTTGCTGGTAATCATCAGCGAAAGCATCATTGTCATTTGCGTTCCGAAAGAGAGTTCTACGCCTGCGGCTTGCGCCACAAAGATAGAGGCAACAGCGAGATAGAGCGTCGAACCGTCCAGATTAAAAGAATAGCCCGTCGGCAGCACAAACGAGACGATGCGCTGCGGAACACCAAATTTTTCCATATTCTGCATCGCAAGCGGCAGTGCGGCTTCGCTCGAAGATGTCGTAAAGGCAATAACGGCAGGTTCTTTTATTGCACGAATAAAGCGCCCAAGCGGAATACGCGCCACAAGTGCAATCGGAACAAGTACGCCGAGAATAAAGACCGTAAGTGCTCCATAGAGCGTCAGAACAAGTTTGCCAAGATTCCAGAGTACGCCCAAACCGCTCTGCCCGACCACATACCCGATAGCAGCACCAATACCGATCGGTGCGTAGTTCATAATAATACCCGTGAACTTGAACATCGTTTGCGACAAGCCTTCGCAGAAGTTTAGCATCGTTTCTTTCGCCGGACCGGGTTTGACTTGCGTGAGCGCAATAGCGAAAATCACAGCAAAGAAAACGACTTGCAGCACTTCGTTGTGTGCTGCCGCTTCAAAGAAACTTTGCGGAATCATATGCTCCAGCACACCGCTAAAGGTCACTTGGGAGGACTTGGAGGCAAATTCTTTGGCTTCGTTCACCGAACCGGTGAGCGCAATTCCCACGCCCGGCTTCACAAGGTGCGCTGCGCCAAGCCCCACAAAAAGTGCAACGGTCGTGGCAAGCTCGAAATACAAAAAAGAGCGCCATGCCAAGCGCCCGATACGCCGCACATCATCACCATGCCCGGCAATACCGACCACAAGCGTTCCAAAAATCATCGGCGCGACGATAGATTTAATCATTCGTAGAAAAATCGTCGAAAGGATTTTCAGGTTTGACGCGGCTTCGGGGAAGTTTGCCCCGAAAGCAATACCGGCTATCAAGGCGACAAAAATCCACTGCACCAACGAAATACGACGTACATAACTCCACATAATGTGTCCTGAACAAACAGTGTGGGAAAGAGATTGGATGCGCTTCGCTGCTTTGCTTGCAAGAGGCGTTCATTGTGGGCGAAAGATACGGCATTTTCGCCGTTTTTTGCAAATTATTCTTCACTCTTCGTGAAATTCCTGCGCTAAATTCGTGTAGGCATTTCCAGCGTAAATTCCGTATTTTACGCAAATGAAAACGGATATTTTATTCTACAAACTTTTTGAAATGCAGTCGTCTGCCATGATTGACACAACCGAAATTTTCGACGATATTCAGGAAAGCGTAGCTGTTCAGCAATATGCGCAAGAAAACAAGCTGGAAAGCGTCCCCTCGCTTCTCCAACTTGGTCTCATGTATTCAACAAATTGCCGAAGCACTCAAATTGCCCGCTGAGACTATCGAAGCAGCACAAAAAAAAGGCTTGTAAAGAAAACGACTATCTCATGTATTACCCAACTTTTTGTAAATAATCCTGATGAACATTGCCGTACTGATGGGCGGACTTTCCGCCGAACGAAACGTTTCTTTTGCCAGTGGCAAAGCGATTGCTGAGGCATTACAAGCACGCGGACACAGCGTCATTGCGCTCGACCCGGCGCTTGGTGCAAACGGCGTGATAGACCTCACTACCTTTCAAGCCGATGCCGGACGCGAGCCAACAGCGCAAGAACTCGCCGCTTTTTCTCCGAAAAGCCTTCTTGAGTGCGTTCATTCGCCACATCTAAAAAGCGTGGATATTGTTTTTCTGGCGCTGCATGGCAAATACGGCGAAGATGGCTACATACAAGCCTTACTGGATATGCAAGGAATTCCCTACACGGGAAGTACGATGCTTTCCAGCACCCTTGCTATGAGTAAGCTCATGTCCAAACGCATCTTCCAAAGCGCGGGCATACCAACGCCTGCATTTCTCGCGCTTTCCAGCAAAAGTATTCTGGAAAAAGGCGCGGATTACGACCTTGTGGATGAACTTCGCTCCGAACTCAGCGACGGACTTGTTATCAAGCCGGACAGCGAGGGTTCGACGGTCGGGATAACGATTGTACCAAACGGCAACGTGGACGAAATCAAGCGTGGTATAGAACTTGCAGCAAGGCTGGGCGACACTGTTCTCATTGAGCAATTCATCGAAGGGCGCGAACTCACTGTCGCGGTGCTGGGCGATGAAGTATTACCTATCATTGAAATCCGCACCGATTCAGGCTTCTACGACTATGCCCACAAATACACCAAAGGGCGCACCGAGTACATTTGCCCTGCGGATGTGCCGCCGGATGTGGAAGATTTTGTTTCCCAACTCGCCCTTTCTGCCCACGAAGCACTTGGTTGCAGAGCCTACAGCCGCGTGGATTTCCGACTCAATGACGAATTTCAAGCCTTTTGTCTTGAAGTCAACACCTTGCCGGGCATGACTGGCACAAGCCTCGTGCCGAAATCCGCCGCCGCCGCCGGAATTGAGTTTGGCGAATTGTGCGAAAAAATCATTGCTTTGTCGTGAAGCAGAAGGCTTTATCCGTGAAGCAGAAAGATTTGCCGTGAAGCAGAAACGAACCGTCACCGTGATAATTTCTCGCGTGATACCATTTGCAACCATGTTCTTCATGGCGTGTGCGCTGCTCTTGGCACAAACGCAAGCGCAGGAATTCCAGCGCATCGCCCCTCACGCCGATGCGCCGCAAAGTGCTATTACCGCTTGTTTGCAAGACAAGCGCGGTTTTCTCTGGTTTGCCGATGAAAATGGTCTCCACCGCTACGACGGACGTAATTTCGTCGCCTACCGCATCAATCCTGAAAAAAGCAGCTTCGAGAATGCAGTGAGCGCTCTTGCCGAAGACTCAAGCGGAACGCTCTGGCTGGCAATTGGTGAGGATTTGTGCCGTTTCGACCGCCGAAGCGAACGAATTATTATCCATTCGACAGACACTTCGACAAAAGAATCTATTACCGCACTCATCGCTGACAAGCAAGATGGCGTGTGGCTGGCACGAGAACACTCCATTGAACATCATACACTGACGGCTTCTCACTTATATGCTCATCCCGAAAGCCGCATCAATACTCTTGCTGAAGACGCACAAGGTAAACTCTGGATTGGCACGGCAAAGGGACTGGAAGTGCTCGACAAAGCAAATAGTATGTTCGTCTCCGTACCGCTTACCAACACCTCTTCAAGCAATATTACCGATGCGATACCCGATATTTCTGTGCTATCTGTTATCGCCGATGCCGCTTCCAACAATGCTGCAAAGAGTGAGGCTCTACTTGCCGGCAGCGCTTCCGGTACACTCTGGCGGGTTGCGGCGGGCAAAAGCGTCCAAACGCTTCTGAGCGGACAACATCGGATACTGGCGGCAATGCAGGAGACGAGCGGGCAGATATGGTGCGCTACTGCGGGTGGCGGACTGTTCACCACCGAACTGTTCACCACCGACAATCCTTACGCGCAAATGCACCCCTACACGCATGGCTTTGGCGGTGGACGCTTTTTTACCAGCATTTTCGAGGATAGGCAAGGTATTCTTTGGCTTGGTGCGACGGACGGCTCGGTGTACAAACTTGACCGCACACTTCGCAAGTTTGTCCCCTTTAAGCCCTCCATTAGCGCCATGCCGGACGGCAGAAACTTTCTGACGCTTTGTCTCTACGAAGACTCACAGCACGCCGTTTGGCTCGGCACCGAGAATGGTCTTTTGCGCTACACTCCGCAGAATGGCGCATGGCGACTTTTTCGCCATAGTAATAATGACCCGCGCAGCATTTCCAGCGACAATATTTCCTGTCTCTACGAAGACACCAAAGGAACGCTGTGGATAGGTACAACGGCGGGCGGGCTTAATGCGTTCGACCGCAAAACCGAGAGTTTTCGCGCATTCCGGCACTCCATGAAGGATTCTACCACGCTTGGCAGCGATAACATTTCCTGCATCTACGAAGATAAACGCAAACGCTTATGGGTTGGAACGTGGATAAATGGACTCAACCTTTTCGACCGTACCACACAGACCTTCATGCACTATCGCTCTAACCCGCAGAAAATCTCCACTCTGAGCAGCAATAGCATTAGTTGTATCGCCGAAGACCGCGCTTTGGCTGACGGTACGCTATGGATAGGCACATACGAGGACGGCTTAAATGCTTTTCACCCGACTATTCAAGCCTTTACGCGGCATTTCCACGACCCTGCGAACCCTCGTTCCCTGAGTAGTAATGCGGTCTCCAGCATTGCCGAACTCTCCGATGGTACGCTCTGGATTACCACCGACGCAGGTTTGGACAAATTCGACCGACGCAGCCAAGTCTTCACGCGCTACGGCGCACAGCAAGGACTACCGAACGAGGTACTATCGGCAGTGCTTGGCGACAAACATGGAAATTTATGGATAATGAGCGCAAGCGCTGTGACGAAATTCACGCCAAGCACCGAAAAAGCACATATCTACGATGCAAGCGACGGCTTGGGCAGTATCGCCATGAAAAACGATGCCGAGCCGGAGCAGTTTAGTTCGCGGGCATACGTCACTGCACCGAATGGAGCGATTTACTTCGGTATTGCTTCAGGTTTTGTGCGGTTTCATCCTGATTCTGTGCGTGACAACGCTTACGTTCCGCCGGTGGTGATAACGGCGTTGAAAAAATTTAACTCTCTTGCTGCCTTGCCCGTAGCTATTGCAGAAGCGGATACTATTGAGCTTTCCTATACAGATAACTTTATTTCGTTTGAGTTTGCCGCCCTCAATTTTTCCGCTTCCGAAAAAAATCGCTTCAAATACAAACTGGAAGGCTTCGATAACGCTTGGATTGATGCGGGTTTCAAGAATGAAGCGGTTTATACGAATCTTGACGGGGGCGAATACACCTTGCGCGTCATCGCTTCCAACAACGATGGGCTTTGGAACGAGCGCGGACGGACGCTCATCGTCATTGTCCATCCTCCATTCTGGCGAACACGCTGGTTTTACACACTTGCTGCGCTCTTCGTGATAAGCGCCACGTGGGGCGGCTTTCGCTGGCGCGTCCGGCGGCTCAGAGCGCGAACAGAAGAACTGAAGCGCCTCGTGCAGGAACGCACCGCCCAGCTAACCGCATCACTCCAAGATGTCGCCACAGAAAAACATCGCGCCGAAGAACACGCTCACGAAGTCGAGCGCCTGAACGACGTACTCAACGCTCACAACGCCGAACTTGCCGCGCAAACACGCACCGCGCAGCTCGAAATGCTGCGGTATCAACTCAACCCGCACTTTCTTTTCAACGCACTCATTTCCATTGCCGACCTTGTGCAGGAAGATACCAAGCAAGCCGTCCGCGCACTCCGAACGCTCATGGCGTATTTGCGCTATGCCCTGCAACCCGCAGGAATGCCAACCGTGCCACTTTCGGAGGAAATAAAAGCAGTGCAAAGTTATTTGGAAATCGAAAAAGTACGCTTTGAGGAGCGCTTGCAGGTGAGCGTCGAAACGACACCGGAGTCTGATAAATACTACGTTCCCGGCTTTATGCTTCAACCGCTTGTCGAAAATGCTCTCAAGTACGGTATGCGCACCAGCCCCATGCCGCTTGCAATCGCAATCACGGCAAACGTCCGCGAAGGCGCATTGTATCTCGAAGTAAATAATAGCGGTTCGCTCACCATACCCGACAATACCACCAAGCCCGAAGGCACAGGCACGGGCTTACGCAACATCCGCGAGCGGCTTCAGGTCTTGTTTCCTGATCGGCATGAATTTTCGCTTTTGGAAGACGAAGGAAAAGTGTATGTTCGTATTGTTCTGCGTTTATCGTGAAAATACCCCACGCCTAAAGACGGAGGCTTCTTGGTTCAACGTCGCCCCTAATAAGGTATTGAACGAAATTATCTTGAACTATCTACACAGACAAGAATGTCTGTGCTACGGCATACAATCTGGCTTTGGTAGCACAGACATTCTTGTCTGTGTTCCAAGTATTACCGTCCAGATGCTTAAATAGAGGAAAATCTATAATTATGCAGTTATTTGAATGGGATGATGAAAAAGCACAGAAGAATTTTGTGACACATGGTATTACTTTCCTCAATGCTTCTACGGTATTTGGAGACCTAAAAGCTTTACGGGTTTTTGATGTTAAGCATTCACAGGTCGAAGATAGGTGGTTGATAATTGGCAAATCCGTATCTGGTTATGTCTTGGTGGTAGTTTATACCGAGCGCCAACCAAATATCCGCATCATTTCAGCAAGAAGAGCTAATCTCAACGAAAGAGGTAACTGTTTAGGTCAAAAAAAAGCGGCATACAAATCGCATTGACAAGAAGATATGCAACAATACAGTGATAGCGACCTTCGCGCGATTTATCGTCAAGGCGAGGATGCGACGGTAGCGTTTATGAAAACGCTGCTTGCT
>JANYDO010000016.1 GCA_025363605.1 Candidatus Kapaibacterium sp. | reverse complement strand
TGTACCGCGATGGCACAACGAAGACCAATTGGGTGTTTGTAAAGAAACGCTAATATCTCTCATGGTCGGCGATAATTGATACGAACCGTATTATTCCTGCGGCTGTTGGGCTTCCCGATTGGGCATTCCCGATAGCCGTTTTGCATATAGAACTTCATTATGCCTAATCATCATTCACTTTGGCAGGAACGCCTTCGTAAGCGCCTTTTTGAGCAGCCGTATCCGCTGTGGGTGGATAGCGAAGGCGTACTACCGGCTGCGTCGCTGTGGTTTCTTATGCGAGAATGCGTTCAGTTGTTGCGTGACGAAGGTGTACACGCCGGAGACCGCGTGGTGCTTGCTTTACCGCCCCATCGTGACTTTCTTGCGTGGATGCTTGCCGCGCTATGGCAAGGCTGCACACTGGCACTCGCTCCACCAACGAGTAACAGCGAGGCTCTGGCAAGATTCTTTTCGGCAAAAATGGTTATTAATAGGGACGGCGTAAAGAAGTATTCTTTCGGAGAGACTACGCCAACGCCCGATGTTTGCTTGCTTCTGGCGACCTCCGGCACGACTTCTGCTCCGCGCTGGATTGCGCTTTCGGAGCGCAATATCTTCAGCGTCGTTGATAGCCATTTGCCCGTGTTGAACTTGAATGATGCGCACAGAAACTCTCACAATGCTGCACGTGTGCTGTCTCTCCTGCCGTTGCATCACGCATTCGGCTTGGTGATTGATTTTTTTATCGCGTTTTTCGCTGGAGCAGAAATTGTGCGGGATGCAGAAGGAGGGCGGGATGTCGAGCAAATTATTCGGTTGGCACAAGAACATGAAATTACACATTGCTCCTTTGTGCCGCTTCAGGTCAAGCGTCTGGCGGCTTTGCCGGAAGGACGCGACTTCCTGCGCGGCTTGCAAGGCGGAGTGATTGGCGGCGCACCCGTCAATAATGAACTTGCAACCTTTCTTCGTTCAACGCGATTGCGCGTGGGCTACGGGCAGACGGAAGCCTCGCCCGGCATCACATTGGGCGAACCCGGCGTATGGCAGGAGCATTATCTGGGAAAAGCGTTGGGTTGTGAGACGCGCATCAATGCTGATGGCGTGTTGGAGTTTCGCGGTGAGAATGCACACGCGGGACTATGGACAGAGCGAGGTCTGGTGCGATGTGCCGAAGGGCGCTGGGTTGCGACCGGGGATTACGTGCAGGCAAGTAATGATGCGGCAAGTGAAGGATATATTTTCATCGGACGTGCCGACGACGCTTTCAAACTTGCCAATGGGCGCTTTATTCCTGCGCCGGAGTGGGAAATGATGCTCAGAAGTCATGGAGAAGGTTGCTCCGAGGCGATGATATTTTCATTGGACGGGGAGCGCTGCACAATCTGCCTTGCTTTCCAGCATGAACACCAGATGCCCACAGATGAGCAGGCGCGCACTTCCATACTTCATTGCTTGCCAATATCGGAGGAGTTGCTGGATAGAGTACATTGCATATCAACTGCCCAATGGCTATACACCCCGAAGGGTAGTACAAATCGCTGGGCTGTGAAGGAAAGTTTTTAAAGTTTGGCACTTACCAACCTAATTCCTGAAATCACATAAGGGAACAAACGCCTTAGTGCATGACAACAAAGGGGATAGTTAGAAGTAATAGTCCTTTTTTTATTCGTGCAAAATATACGCTTGGTGTTAAGGAATCTGTTCGCACCCGAACTAATAATTGATGTGAGTTCGATTGTTCAATCTGATTTGTGACAACTTCCATTCCCAGCCTGTCCTGCACAGAGATAATGACATTACTCTTATCTGTTGGCTCGGTGAATGATAGGGTAAATTCAATATCGTTGGAGGCAGGGTGTGGAAATGGGAGGCTTGCACTCATTGCCATTTGTGAATTATTTGGAAAACCTAATGAACGTAGACTTAATACTGCATCACAACGCGAACGGCCTTCAAACGACACTACCGCACCACGTGCCGAAAGGGGAATGTTAATTATCGAGCAATCGTGCCTCAGAATGATTGTATCGTACTGCATTTCCGAAGCCGATGGTGTATAACATATTTTCAGAGGTGCATTATCATTTGGCGGCACTATAATTGGAAACTGCGATAACGGTAACGAAAATTCCATATTGCGTGTTATATATGCAGCCGGGAACACTATTGGACGCGGGCTGCTATTGTGTAAGAGAATGGTTGCACAGGTTGTTACTGAGCTAGAATCGCCAAAAAGAGGTCTTTGATGCGGAAGAATAGGCGTAACAAGATTGCTTATCGTAGACGTTAGCAATGCTGTAATAGTGACTGTAATGAAACGATTTTGATCATCTGTCAAACGCAACAAAGGTATACTTGCGGAGAGAAGTGGATTAACTAATCGAATAGTCAACTCAATAAGTGAAGAAGGTAATTGTGTTTGGGTTTCCACAGTAACATTCGTGCCTATACTTGGCTCAACGCGAATAATTGCGCCAGTGGAGGCTTGCAGAGTGAGGCGATAGATACCGCACGATGCTTCAGTTAGAACACTTGTGATAACTGGTATCGGGCGTTGGGGGTGCGCAATGGCTGATGAAACTGTATCTTCAAAGATTTCAATTGTAGTAGTTGGCAAAGTGCCAGAGGACGAACCGGCAATTGCCAATATCTTTGCCCCAATTTGCCGATTATCTGAACTTATCTGAGGTAAAGCAATCGCAGCAAATACGCTACGGGCTTCCAACATCTGAGGAGCATTACTACTTTGATTGTTTCTTAAATCTATCCAATCAACAGTGTTCATCGAAATAAGATTGTTATTATGACCTCCAATTGCCATAACTGTATCTGCATTCCACTGAACGAGAGAATGCCAGTGGCGACCAATTGATAATGGAGCTGTTGCCGTAAAATTTGGGTATCCTTCGCTCTGATTCATAGTTGACAAATCAAATGTAGCATCCTCAGAGCGCGACCCACCTGATACCAGAATTCGACTATTCGATAATTTGAGAATCATCGGTGCAGCTACATTATCTTGAAGACTGCTTACTGGCGACCAGCGATCGCTGGAAACGTCGAACTCATAGACATTAGTACTACGGAAACTACTTGCACCGCCGCTTCGTCCTCCCAGAACGATTGGTTTACCCCGCGACGAAATAATACATTTTGCGTAACTGTTTAGGTCAAAAAAAAGCGGCATACAAATCGCATTGACAAGAAGATATGCAACAATACAGTGATAGCGACCTTCGCGCGATTTATCGTCAAGGCGAGGATGCGACGGTAGCGTTTATGAAAACGCTGCTTGCT
>JANYDO010000014.1 GCA_025363605.1 Candidatus Kapaibacterium sp. | reverse complement strand
GTCTCTTTTGTTGCCACACGGCTGACCAATGCTTTGCTCGAAGGCATCAACAGTAAAATCCAATTCATCAAGAGGGCTGCCAGAGGGTATCGCTTCACCAAAAACTTCAAACGCATGATTCTTTTTGTTTTTGGCGTTCTTAAGCCCAATATCTACGCCTTTCCAACTAAAATCATTTAGAACCTTTTTAATGTTAATGCGGAAGTACAGTTTTTTGAGGTAACGATTCGTTTGCTGGGTGGTTTGCTTTCCGCGTATGAATTAGACGGCGATAAACGCTTTTTACGCTTGGCAGAAGACCTCGGCAAACGTCTCATGCCCGCTTTCGCGTCGCCAACGGGAATGCCGTATCGGTACGTTCACTTGCAAACAGGTCGCGTGCGAGATTCCATCAGCAATCCGGCTGAAATCGGAACGTGTTTGCTGGAGTTTGGTAAATTATCGCAATGCACAGGTGATTCCACGTATTACAAAGCCGCTAAAAAAGCCACATTGGAAATCTTCAAACGCCGCAGCAAGGTGGATTTGGTCGGCACGTTGCTGGATGTGACAACGGGCGAATGGACAAACAGCGAGAGCCACGTAAGCGGACGGATTGATTCGTATTATGAATATCTCTACAAAGCATGGTTGCTTTTTGGCGATAAAGAGTGCAAAATAGCGTGGGAAACATCTGCCGCTGCTGTCAAGAAATACCTGCTTCAGCAAACGCCGACCGGTTCGTATTATACGCGCGTGGATATGAACTCCGGCAAAGAAACTCGTCCGTTCTACGGTGCGCTGGATGCGTTCTATGCCGGATTGGCGGCACTTTCGGGCGATGTGGCAACGGCACGAAGCGTTCAGACGGGAAATTTTTATATGTGGACGCATTTTGGTATTGAGCCGGAGCGCTTTAATTTCAGAACCGATTCGCTTGTCTATGGCGATTATCCCTTGCGCCCGGAGAATATCGAAAGCTGTTTTTATCTGTATCGCATAACAAAGGATGATGCCTACTTGCGCATGGGTAAACGAATGGTGGACGACATTCTCGAAAAATGCAAGACCGATGTGGCATTTGCTGCTGTGAGAACCGTTGCAACGATGGAATTAGACGATTCAATGGAAAGTTTTTTCTTTGCTGAAACCCTGAAGTATGCGTATTTGCTGTTTGCGCCGGAAACCGCATTGAATCTAAAAAAAATGGTGTTTAATACCGAAGCGCATCCGCTTAAAATCATATCCCGTTAAATGTTTAGCTGTTTCTAACCCTTGTAGAACTTTCGCAAAAATGGCTTTTTACATAAACAGACAAGAGTGTCTGTTCCACCAAAGCCAGAAACTATCAGGTATCTTGGTAGCGCAGACACTCCTGTCTGCGTCTTTTGCGAAAGTCCTACCTTGCATAAACCACTACAAATAATCGCTATGAAAATAATAACGACCATTCTTTTTGCAATGTTGCTTTGCTTCGCTCCTGTTTCTATGATAAGTCAATCCGGCACTCGCGTCATATTTTTTGGTGATTCTATTACTGAACTTGGTGTGAAGCCCGATGGCTACATCGTGAAAATAAAAGAACACCTTGAAAAAGATGGTAAAAGCAATCAGTATGAACTGATTGGAGCAGGCGTGAGTGGCAACAAAATTTACGATTTATTTTTGCGCATGGAGGACGACGTTCTGCGCAAAAACCCGGCGACAGTTGTCCTGTATGTCGGTGTGAATGACGTGTGGCATAAATCGCTCACCGGCACGGGAACAGATGCCGATAAGTTTGAAAAATTTTACGACGCCATTCTGAGAAAACTTCAAGAAAAAAACATCAAAGCGATTGTGTGTACACCTGCGGTGATTGGTGAAAAAAATGATTGCTCGAACCAGCAAGACGGCGACCTGAACAAGTATTCGCAGATTATCCGAACACTCGCCACCAGATATAATTCCCCTCTGTGCGATTTGCGCAAAGCATTTACCGAATACAGTGTGAAAAATAATCCGACGAATAAAGACTCCGGCATACTCACTACCGATAAAGTTCACCTGAATGAAAAGGGGAATCAACTCGTCGCCGATATGCTGCTGCCGCTTCTTGTCGGTAAAAATTAAACGCTAGAGAATTGTTTTAAGCCTTAACTTTGTTTTGTTGAATACTATTATCTCTTCAAAACAAGTCACGCTATGAAAAAACTGATTCATCTGTTCGACAACAACCGCGCATGGGCGGCACAGATTCGGGAGCGCGACCCAGAGTTTTTTCTCAAACTTTCGCGTCAGCAATCGCCGGAATATCTTTGGATTGGCTGTTCCGACAGCCGCGTACCTGCCAACGAAATCGTAGGGCTGCTGCCGGGCGAGCTGTTTGTCCACCGCAACGTTGCCAATGTGGTCGCTCATGCGGATTTGAATTGTTTGTCGGTCTTGCAATTTGCCGTGGATGCGCTCAAGGTCAAACACGTTATCGTCTGTGGTCACTACGGCTGTGGCGGCATTCGAGCCGCATTGCGCAAAGAACGGCTGGGACTGATTGACAACTGGCTGCGCTACATTCAAGACGTTCACTCCAAACATGAACAGGTGTTTCGAGCAATAGCAGAAGAGGACGACCGCTGCGACAGACTGTGTGAACTCAATGTTATCGAACAGGTGTTGAACGTTTGTCAAACAAGTATCGTGCAAGACGCATGGTTGCGGGAACAGAACCTGACCATTCACGGCTGGATATACGGGCTTCGCAACGGGCATTTGCGCGACCTTCATTGTTCATTCAGCCAACAGGACGAGATTTCAGGTGGCTATCAAGAAGCATTGGCGGAATTATTACAACCAAAGGAAAACCTCGAATGAGACAAATAAATACTCGATGTTTAATTGCATCATTATTAGCAAACATAACGCTTGTGTCAAACATAGCACTTGTGTTTTGCGCTGTCGCGCCAGTACACGGACAGCAAACTAAAAATAGCGCTAAATCTCCGTTTGAATACGTCAATCCTTTTATAGGCACAGGTGGCGAAGGGCATTGTTATCCGGGTGCAACCGTGCCGTTTGGTATGGTGCAGCCTAGCCCCGACACACGATTGCCGGATTTCAACAAAAAAGCATTTCCGTGGTGCGCGGGGTATCAGCACGCCGACGATTCTATCATCGGCTTTAGCCAAACGCATTTTAGCGGTACGGGACATTCGGATTTGGGCGACGTGCTGATTATGCCATTTGCCACGAAAACCCGCTTTGATGCTGCCGACCGACCGTTCTACGGCTTGCCTGCACGATTCGCCAAAAAAGACGGCAAAAAAGAAGAATGGGCTGAACCCGGATATTACGCTGCCGTGCTGCAAGAAGCGAACACGCAGCAAGGAGCGAACGTGCAACAAGGAGCGAATGCACAGCAAGACTCAAAAATCAAAACAGAAATCACCGCCAGTAATCGCGTTGCTTTTTACAAATGTACCTTTCCGGCATCGGACAGCGCAGGGTTGCTTGTGGATTTGACCGCAAGCATTTACGCTTACGACGGGAAAGTGATTTGGAGCAGTCTCCGCGTTGAAAACGACAGCACGATTACGGGGTATCGCCAAACAAAAGGTTGGGCGGCGGATAGAAAAATCTTTTTCGCGCTGCAATTTTCCAAACCCTTCACACGCTACGAACTTTCCAACGACGAATCAGTCTATTACAAAGGCTTCGGTACGCACGGCAAACTCTTGACCAATTATCCCGAACAATCCGGCAAAAAAGTAAAAGCTGCGTTCACCTTTCCCGCACACGCCGGGGAAGTCGTGTTCGTCAAAGTAGCTCTTTCGGCAGTCGGCACTGATGGCGCTTTGAACAACCTCGCAAGCGAAATTCCACACTGGGATTTTGACAAAGTGCGCTCGGATGCACGCAAGCTGTGGGAAAAAGAATTGTCGAAAATCACGGTGGAAACCTCCGACAAAGAAAAGCAAATTTTCTACACCGCGCTGTACCACTCAATGCTTGCTCCTGTGACGTACATGGACGCAGACAAGCGGTATCGCGGTCTGGACGGCACGATTCACACAGCAGAGAATTTCACGAATTATACAATCTACTCGCTCTGGGATACCTACCGCGCCGAACATCCGCTTTTCACCATCACGCAGCCTGCGCGAGTTCCGGACATGATACAATCACTGCTCCGGCACGAAGAGCAAAGCGTTCATCACATTTTGCCCGTCTGGAGTTTTCATGCCAACGAAACGTGGTGCATGATTGGTTATCACGCGGTGTCGGTGATTTCAGATGCGTACTTGAAAGGCTTGCTAACAGGCGAATCGGCACAAAAAGCATTTGCGGCAATGAAGCGCAGTGCCACCTACGAGCGTTACGGCGGGCTGAAAGAGTATATGCGTTTGGGCTATGTGGCGCAGGACATTGAAAACGAAGGCGCGTCCAAAACGCTGGAATATGCCTACGACGACTGGACGATTGCACAAATGGCGCAGGGTTTGGGCAAAACGGAAGATTATAAAACCTTCGCACAACGCGCGGCAAATTACAACAACGTGTGGGACAAAACCACCGGCTTTATGCGGGCGAAAAAATCCAACGGCGCATGGAATATGCCATTCGACCCGATTTATGCGCAGTACGGCGGCGATTACACCGAAGGCAATGCGTGGCAGTATTCGTGGTATGTGCCGCACGATATTCAGGGATTGATACAACTGTTCGGCAGCAAAGAACGCTTTGTGACAAAACTGGATTCGCTCTTTATTCTGAAAGACACGAGCAGTAAGTACAAAAACGTGGAAGATATTTCGGGCTTGATTGGGCAGTACGCCCACGGCAACGAGCCGAGCCAGCACATTGCATATTTGTACAACTACGCGGGTGCACCGTGGAAGACGCAGGAAAAAATTCATCAGATTATGAGCCACCTCTTCGACAACACACCCGACGGCATCAGTGGCAATGAGGACTGCGGACAAATGAGCGCGTGGTATATTTTCAGTTCGTTGGGATTTTATCCCGTTTGTCCGGGCAGCTTGCAGTATGTGATTGGTACGCCGCGTGTGGAAAAAGCGGTCATTCGGTTGGACGGGAGCAAAACATTCACCGTGAGTACAAAAAATCTTTCGTCTGAAAATTTTTATATAAAGTCCGCAACGCTGAACGGCAAGCCGTTCGACAGAAGTTACATCACGCACCGCGAAATTATGAACGGCGGCGAACTTGTCTTCACCATGTCAGCAAAGCCCAATACGGCGTGGGCAACAGCGAAAGAATCTGCGCCGTATTCGATGACGAAGTAATGGTTCTAAGTGAGTGTAGTTGAAATGTCATTCCCGAAACCGTCTTCGGTTATCGGGAATCCAGCAAAACAACACGTGCGCAGTACACCAAATAATCGGCTGAAACCAGTTTTTGTGCTGGATTCCCGCCTTCGCGGGAATGACAATTTTTGCAATTACATTCACTTAGAATCGAACCTCACTACCACTTTTTTACCGTGTACTCATATTATGCACTACCTTTTTCGTTTTTCTCTCCATCGTATAACAACTGCGTTCTTGGCGGTTGTTATACTCTTATGCGGTCAGAAATCACCTGTTTTAGCTACGGCATCGGACACACAGCCAACATTCGTATTTGTTGACCCCTTGGAAAAAGTATTACCCGACCGCAGTTATTTCCCTGACGCTCCGGCAGAAATGCACGTTTGCAAGGGCGAACACGCGGGCTTTCAGTTTGTGCTTTTGCACGATAAGGACATGAGCGCTTGCTCGGTGCGCGTCGAAATTAAAGACGCAAAAGGTGCGGCGGCGGCTTTCCAAACACAAACGGGTTTTGTGGGCTATGTTCACGTCGGGCGCTCGGTTCCCGTGCGCGGCTATGACCAACTTTTTTCGCCGTCGGGATATTATCCCGATCCGATTATGGAACTCCCCACGCGCGATGTACCGGCTCGCACACCGCAACCCATCTGGCTCACCGTTCCCATTCCTGCAAACACCATAGCAGGAACATACACGGGACAAATAACCGTATCGGGTAGCACCGACGGCAAACCGTTCTCGCGGTCAAAGTCATTTACGATAGTGGTGCATCCCGTCACGCTTGGCGCACAAAAACTGTGGGTAACGAACTGGTCGTTTTTCGGAGAAGGGCAAGTATCGCTTTTGAATGGCGGCAAAAAAGTAGAGCCGTACTCCAAAGCGTATTGGGAAACCATGCGCCTGAGCGCCCGCGCAATGAAAACCTTTCGCCAAAATGTTGTGCTCGTTAGCCCATTGCACCTGATGGATTTTTCGGTGAAAAACGATACTTATACGTTTGACTTTGCGAAGTTCGACACGATGGCGACAATTTTTATGGACGAAGGCTCTATTGGTCGGCTTGAGGGCGGGCATATCGGTGGGCGCATAGGTACGTGGGAAACGCCGTTTGTGGTGGGCGTTCCCGAAAAGAAAGACGGCAAGATTATCTTTACGAATAAATCCATTAACGACGCGGCTGCGCAAAAATTCTACCGTCAGTATTTGCCCGCATTAGTGGCGCACTTGAAAGCGAAAAAATTGCTCAGTGCCTATATGCAGCACCTCGCCGATGAGCCGATACCCTCGAATACGACTTCGTATATTGCGATTGCAAAATTTGTCAAAAGCATTGCGCCGGAACTCCGCATTATCGAAGCCTGTCACTCAAAAAATGTCGGCGAGACGATAGACGTGTGGGTTCCGCAGTTGAATTTTTTTCATGACGATTCTACATTTTACCAACACCAGCGCAAAAAGGCGGGCAAAGAAGTGTGGTTCTATACGTGCCTTGCGCCGCAAGGAAACTACGCGAATCGGTTTATTGAGCAGCCGCTTATCAAAACGCGCTTGCTGCACTGGATAAATTACCGTTTTGGTGCGGTGGGCTATTTGCATTGGGGTTGGAATGCCTGGAGCGACAATCCCTTTGGCGAAACAAGCGGCGTTATTCCTGAGCTGGGAAATTTTATGCCCTCGGGCGATGCGTGGATTGTCTATCCGGCTCCCGGAAAAATTTGGAGTTCTATTCGCATGGAAGCGATGCGCGACGGCATTGTGGATTATGAATTGCTGACGATGCTCACGAAAAAATTTCCCGACCGCGCACAAGAAATGGCACGACAAGTGGTCTATCGGCTGGACTGGTACGACACAGATATTCAAACATTTCGCGCCAAGCGCAAGGAATTGCTGGAGTTGCTTGCGGAACGGTGATTGTTGTTATTTATTGAAGTTTAGACGTAACTGTTTAGGTCAAAAAAAAGCGGCATACAAATCGCATTGACAAGAAGATATGCAACAATACAGTGATAGCGACCTTCGCGCGATTTATCGTCAAGGCGAGGATGCGACGGTAGCGTTTATGAAAACGCTGCTTGCT
>JANYDO010000553.1 GCA_025363605.1 Candidatus Kapaibacterium sp. | reverse complement strand
TGTTTCCGCTTCGGGCTTGAACTCCTCCGCGAATGGCAGAGAACGGACATCGAACGGCTTGAGGTCTGCTTCGTATTGGATTCTTGAACTTTCAAAGAACTTTCGTGCTGATGAGCTATCTAAATGTGTACGGTACTGAATTTATTGAGGCGTTTTTCCATCTTTTCGGCATCGGGGTGTTGTTGTATCTCTTTCACCAACTCACACTAAACGCATCGCCACTATTCCCGAACATCAGCACTTTTGCGCCTTTGCCCGCACTGCCCGCTGACTGCCCGCCAAGCGGGTCGAAGCCCGAACCGCTCTTCAGCATTGGCGTAGAATCTGCTTGCCATGCGATTTTCTTGCCCTGCACGGTGAGCTCTTTGGGTAATGTTTCAAAACCGTGCATCACGAGGCGTATTTGCTTGAATTTCGAGGTGCGATTGCCTTCGGCTTTGGCAAAACGAAAGGCTTTCGCGGCGGCATCGAAGGTGATAGTGCGCTTGTGGTAATCGCCTTTTTCGTGAGCATACGTCTCGCCATCGTCTTCGTAATACACAAACTCGGAGCCTTGTTTGCCGGCGTAGAGATGCACCGTCAGCACGTCCGTCGTCGGCTCTTTGGTGGATTGTATGAGTGATTGCATGACGAGCATTTGTCCGCCTTTGACAAACAGCGGCAAGCGGTCAAGCGGCGTTTCGATCACAATCGTTTGTTTGCCCGCATATTTGCTATCGTTGTGAAAGTCGTACCATTCGCCTTCGGGCAGATACACTTTTGCAAACTCTTTATTGCTCACCACCGGAGCCACCATCAGGCTTTGCCCGAACATATACTGCGCTCCGAAGGTCGGGTCGTAAATAGTGGGGTCGAAAGCGTGGTAGAGCGCCAGCGACCGCGCAACAGGCATACCCGTTTGGCTGGCTTCGTAGAACGCGGAATACAAGTACGGAAGCAGCTTGTAGCGGAGTTCGATGTAGTTTTTGCTAATTTCCTCTACGTCCTCGCCGAACGACCACGGGTCTTGCTCTTTCGTGTAGATGGCAGCATGAACGCGAAAGAATGGCGTAAATGCTCCCACCGTTATCCACCGCGCAAAAAGTTCGCGTGAGCCGTTGCCGTTGAAACCACCAACATCCACACCGGCAAACGGCACACCCGCCAATCCAAGGTTGGAAACCAGACGCGCACCCAGCAACAAATGGTCGTCCGAAGCAGTGTTGTCGCCCGTCCAGACGGCAGAATAGCGCTGCACACCGGAATAAAACGCCCGCGTCAGATTAAACGGGCGCTTGCCGTTCAGATGCTTTTTTGAGCCTTCAAAGGTTGCTTTTGCCATTTCCAAACCATAGACGTTATGCCCTTTCTTGTGCGTGGCACGGTGGCTCGTCGCCTCATCGCTATCGAAATCAAACGCCACTAAGTCGGGAAAACGATTCCCCCACGTCGCAGGCTCGTTCATATCCGTCCAAAAGCCGTCTATGCCGTCCTCAATAAGTGGTTTTAATTTTTCGCCCCACCACGAGCGCGTTGTGCCTTTGGTAAAATCTGGGAAGTGGCACGAACCAGGCCACACGTCGCTTGTATGGTATGTGCCATCGGGATATTTCAAAAAAACATCGTTTTTCACGCCGTCTTCATATCCCGCGTAGCCTTTTTCCACTTTTATTCCCGGGTCGGTGATAACGACCGTCCGAAAGCCCATATTATCAAGCTCTGCAAGCATTTTCTTAGGATTGGGAAAACGTTCCGGACTCCATGTAAAGACTTTGTACGCATCCATGTAGTGAATGTCGAACCAGAGCACGTCTGCTGGAATCTGCTTCTCGCGGATGGTACGGGCGATATTCAGCACTTCTTTTTCGGGGAAATAGCTGTATCGGCACTGGTGATAGCCAAGTGACCACATCGGTGGTAGTTCCATGCGCCCCGTCAGGCGGGTATAATCCTGCAAGACCTCGAAAACACTGGCGCGGTGAATGAGATAATAGTTCATCTCGCCCGCTTCCACCGAAAACGACGAGAAACGCTGATTCGATGCGCCAAAGTTAAAATTTGATTTATAGCTGTTATCCAAAAACACGCCATAGACAAGATTTTTACCTGATGAACTGCTATGCAAACCCATGTAAAATGGCGTTGTGCCGTAAAGCGGGTCTGTGCCGTTGCCGTAGCCGTAGGCATCCGTATTCCAGTTGGTGTAGCCGCTTCCACGCTTATCTAAATTTCCTGTTTTTTCGCCCAAGCCAATAAAGCGCTCGTCGGGAAGCAAACGCTTGTAGGTGGTGGCTTCATTCCCTATCCACGACGTACCGAAGGCGGGTTCGTCTTCATTCAGAAGGTCGCCGCTTTTGGTCAGAAATTGCACCCGCACGGGATTCTTACGAATCACCAAACGCACGGCATCGGTTACAAGCGTAATACTTTCGGCATTTTCGCTTGTAGTAAACTTTCCATTCGGTTCTGCGATAACCGCGAAGGAGTGATTATCCCATGCCGCCACGTCGCCCGTAGCCTTCGTAATACGGATACGCACAATAGTCGGCGAATACACCACCACGCGGAGATGTGCTTGTGCGGTCTTGACGAGGAGTCCTTGTGCTTCGGTACTCCACGAAGTCATTGCGCCGAGGGATTCGGAAAGCGGTTGTGCGCTCATAGTTGCACCCGTAGAGACAAACGAAAAAATGGCTATACACTCTGCTATAATGCGGCGTACAGAGAAAAAATATGTCCTCATAGCAATCGCCCTCGTGAACAAAGGTGAACAAAAATGTGGTGAAAATTTCCGTTATTTCTTTTTGCCAAACATGGTCTTGATATTGTTCCGAAAGCGCTCGGTCACTGGCAATACGGCGATATTGACGCTTCCTTGACGATTTGCTGTCCAGATAGAGTCGAAGTGTAGAGAGTCGCGCAGTCGCACAAGGCGTGAGGCTTGCGTGTATTGGTCGTATTCGTACCACCACACATTGCCGTTCAGGGGGCGCTTCATCAGCCCTGTCAAATTGCCCGTCATAACGGTGTCGCGGTCGCGGCTGAGGAAAAAGCGTGTGGTGTCGTTCGTCGGCGCTTCGCGGTTCACGTTGACCACTTGCCCTTCGTCAATGAGCGTTTTGCTGTCGAAACGTAATTTGAGTTGTCCGCCAAAATCATGACGATAGGCAAACACGACTTCGTTGTTAAAATTGTTATTCGCGTACACTGGCACGTTACCTATAATGAACGCCCCGGGCTGAATCTGTGCGGCTTGGAGCTTGGTAAAGCTATCGTTCATCACGGCTTCTTGCAAACGATGATTCGCAAGATAATTCTGCGCTTGAATCATAAACGAAAAATACGTCATAACGACGACCAACGCAGGAACAATAATCCCGAAGCCGCGCTGTAAGCGAGAAAACGCTGCCGCGAGTAACACAGAAAGCAAAATCCACGTCGAACCCAAGAAACGGTTTTCGATACCTTCCACGCGCATATTAAATCCTGAAAAGACGGCAAGAGCCGAGCAACCAAGCAAGGTCAGCACAATCATTGCAAGAAAAAGCTGACGCTCACGTTGGGATTTATTCGTTGCAGCAAGTTCCGATGCGGCTTTGCGAAGAATAATCACAAAAACTATCACTGCCACAACCAATAACCACCAATCCACCCTTGCAAACAAACCCCAGCCATAGTGCTGAAGCGAGGAAACAATCATCACGGGCGTATCAATCGCCACGCTAAAAAGCCAACGCCCAAATGAACGCGCCATATCGCCAAGCGGGCGGGCGGCGAGACG
>JANYDO010000508.1 GCA_025363605.1 Candidatus Kapaibacterium sp. | reverse complement strand
TACTGACTCAAGAGGATTGCCAAAAAATTATGGACAAATTAAACAACCGACCTCGAAAGGTTCTCGGCTTCCGAACGCCAGCAGAGGTATTCTTTTCCATGAACTTACAACTTTCGCACTTGTAACTTGAATTCAAGTCTGGTATAATCTCCACAAATCTCAAAACTGCCATATAAGAACACTTGCACATTACCTGAACTCACAGGAATTGGATTAGGTGATACATTTGTGAAAATACCTGGAACAAGAGAGCAACCAAGAAAGATAAAGGATGTCACAGAAGTAGCCGTACCAGTCGGCTGGACAACGGTAATCAGTCCACTAGCTGCATTAGAGCTAACAATCGCACGTATTGTGTCGCCGGAGTTATTGACCATAAAATTTCGTATGCTGACCCCGCCAAGCAGCACATTGGTAACATTCACAAAATTTTGTCCAATAATAGTAACGGTTTCACCTGATGAAGCGGCTGGCGGCTGAAAACGGAGAATAACAGGCTGCTGTGCCGAAAGCCGTAGAGGGAGCAGCACGACAAGCACGAAAGCGAGAATGGAAGCAGAAATTTTTTGCATAATGCGCACAGGTTTCAGGATGCAAGATATAGTTTCTTTGGTCTTCCGGCTTTGCGCTCGGCTATCGTATTCAAGTCCACAGCTCGAATGAGATATTGTTTGCCAAATTTCCGTGCAGGCACTCGCCCTTGTTTAACGAGCAGCGCAAGGCGTTGGCGTGAGATATTGATACGCTTTGCTGCATCGGCAATAGACATTTCCAGATTGTCGCTCGCTCGCAAGCAGGGACGCGGGTCGTTCTCAGGGTGTTCCTTCCAATATTGTTTTGCAAATGCCGATGAATCGGGCTTACCTGCTAAAAGCGCCTCACTGCTTATGTCTTCATCCAGCGCATCCCACGAAAGACTGCCGCCTGTTATACTGCACTGCTCGCGTTCGCTCGGTGTAGCCAAGAGTAAACGGGGAAACCATGTATAAGGCACAGAAAGAGTTCTACCATCATGGAAGGCAATCGTAAAGGCTTTTTCACCAAAAGAGATAGCCTCAATTTCGGGGTCAGTTATGATGTTCATGGATTCTCTCCGATGCTGTCCTGTGGTGGTGTCGGGTTGCAGAACGCTTCCCATTCACGGATAATTATTTCTTCATGCGACAAGATAAGGCGAAGAATTTCATTCAACTCATGTTGCCGAAAACCTTTATTGAAGGCGATTGTACGGCTTTGTACCCAGATTTTTGCTTCTTTGCCGTGAGCTTTTACGTGAAGATGTACGGGTTCTCTACAGTCGGTAGAGTAGAAAGAAAAATGATACGGTGATGCCGGAAGCCCTTTAATTTTCGCCATAACGAGCACATAATTGCAATGTGCAAAAACTATTGCTTTTTGACAATATTTATTACCCTTTCCCCACACGCCCCATCACAACAGGCTTCTCCGGCAAAAGCTGCGAAAGCGCATCAACACTGCTTTCGGGCGCAATCACAATAAACCCAATGCCAAGATTAAAGACATGGCGCATTTCCTCATCAGCGATATTGCCTTCACGCTGAATAAGCGCAAAGAGTGGCGGTAGCTTCCATGCTGACCAATCTATTTCCAAACGCAAATGCTTCGGTACGACGCGCTTCGTGTTGCCCACGATACCGCCGCCTGTAATGTGCGACAGCCCATGCACAAGTTCGTGCGAATCAGAGCGTTGCAAAATCGGCTTGATAACAGGCAGATACGACGTATGCACCGCCAAAAGTGCCTCGCCAAGCGTCATGCCGAGGTCGTCGAAATATTGTTCCGGCTTGAAACGTGGGAAAAGAACGTTTCGGGCAAGTGAATAGCCGTTCGTGTGCAAGCCGCTTGAGCGCAAGCCCAAGAGCACATCGCCTTCTTGAACGCTGTCGCCACGGAGCATTTTGGATTTTTCTACCACACCCACAATCGTTCCCGCTACGTCGTATTCGCCTTCGCCGTACATGGAAGGCATTTCTGCTGTTTCGCCGCCGATGAGCGCGCAGCCATTTTCGCGGCAAGCCGTCGCAAAGCCCGTGATAACTTGTTCCGCCGTACCAACTGCGAGTTTGCCCGTTGCGAAATAATCCATGAAATAGAGTGGTGATGCGCCGCAGACGAGAATATCGTTCACACAATGATTAACAAGACATTGCCCGACAGTATCGTGTTTGCCCGTCATAAAGGCAATTTTCAATTTCGTGCCAACGCCGTCCACGCTTGAGACCAAGACAGGATGTTCATAATCGGGAAACCGCGCATCGAAGCACGCTCCGAAAAGCCCGATGTCCGTCAGGACGCTCGGCGTGAAGGTGGAACGAACAAGGGGTTTGATGCGGTCAACAAGCTCTTCGCCCGCTTCAATACTTACTCCGGATGCTTTATAGTCCATCGGTCAGTTGCAAATTACAAATGAGGAATGAGGAATTACGAAGTCACATTATACCCGAAACCACGGCAGCGTTACGCGCATGAATTTTTGGATGTAGTTATTCGGTTCTTTCACTTCGCCCGTGTAGAGTTGGAGCGTATAATCGCCGATTTCTTCGGGAGTGATGGAAGATGCCGTTTTTTCGCGGGTGGCTTGACGAGTGGCAATGTCAGCAATAAAAAGCTGATAGACGTTTACATTAAAAGGGCGCATTTCCATAGCAAATGCCTCCGCCATTTTCATTTGTGCTATTCCCGCCACTGCTACAATTTCTGACTTCCGCACCGGAACAACACCGCCCGGACCTGCCATAAAAACGTACGTGCCGGATTTTGCTTCTTGCATGGAGGGCAGCACAGCGCGGGCAAGATAGAAATGTGGATGCAGATTGTTGTCAATGACTTCGTGCCAATCATCGTTGCCCAACTCAGAAAGACTTTTGCCGCTCCACCAGCCGCCGAGCGAGGCGACACACATATCAATTTTACCATGTTCCTCAAGCACATTCCGCACAAACTCTTGTGCTCCGGCGAATGTGCCGATATTTGCTTGGTAAGGAATAAGGTTACCCGTTGTAATATCGCTTACATAGCCTTGTAAACCGTCTATACGGTTCAACGTCCGCGACGGAACAATGACCGTTGCACCTTCCTCCAAGTGCTTCCGCACAATACCTTCGCCGATATTGCCTGCACCACCGGCGACAATCGTGATTTTATTTTTGAGTTTCATGGCTGCTAGAGTTTAAGTGGATTGAGATTCTTTACGTTCCTGAACGAGAGAATTGAGTTTGTTGTACCATTCTTCACCGTAAGCGCGAATAAGTGCTTCCTTGACGGTTTCGGGGATGTGAACCTTTTCACGAGCGCCGTGAGCAAGCGCAGGTGCGCATTCGTCAAATTTGTCGTAATAGAGATAGTCACCGTGAAAATCGGTAATGCGAATTGGGAACAGATGGCACGAAAGCGGCTTGCGGAATTCATTCCGTCCCTCAAAATATGCTTTTTCGATAGCACATTTCGCCACGTCTCCTTCGTAATAGACAAAGACGCAATCCGCGTCTTCAATGCAAAGCGTCGTGTACTCTCCGGGAGCGCCTTCCCACGAACCATGCTTGGCGATTTCTGCTTTGGAACGCTCCGAAAGATATTTCGATGCCGGTTTGATAGAATTTTCGAGCAATACGATTTCTTCATCCAGCAATGGTGCGCCTTGCCCACCTTTCACCGTACAACACGCGCCTTTGCACGCATTCAGTTCGCATAAAAATGGCGTGTTTACGATATTTTCGTCAACAAGGATATTATCTATCAGGAACATAGAAGCCGCTTAGATAGTTGGTTCGGTGGTATCGGTGAGGGGCAGCGACGTATCGCTCTCAGGCGGCTCAATCAAGCGCAAAATATGCTGCAACGTTTCGCGCAAGGCAAGAAGTTCTTCGCGGCTGAGTGCTGCACGGAGGGGAGCGGTACTCGTAAGGTTGCCAATATCCGCTTGAGCGGAAAGCACAGTATTCGCCGCTAATTCGCTTGTGGCTTGTTCGCTAGTAGCTGCTTCATTCTGAGTCCGCTTCTCTTCAGTTTGCTCGTCGGCGGGCTGCATGACTTCATGCGGTGCGCCTGCTTGCGATAGAGCCGAGATGGAGAGTAGTGCGGTAGTATCAAGAGGTTCTCGCCATTCTGAGGGTATTGTTTGGGAAAAGCCATACTTCTCGCCATTTGCAGCTTGAGGCGTTTCGTCCGATGAAGGTAGTATTTCTGAAAGTATCGCCGCAGTAGAGACAAGTGGAACACTCGCGTCAGAAGATTGTTCGGGAGCGAGTAGAGAAGCGTCTTCGGGCGGCTCCGAAAGGTGCTGCGCGGCAAATTCTTCGTGGGATTGCGATGTACCGTTTTGTGCAATACTGCTCACTGCATTGTTATCTGTGGAGCCATTTGCGGGCGTTTCGTCACCATTTTCTGCCTGAAGCGGAACGTCTTCTTCGGGTTTCGTATCGAACTGCATGGTTTTCAGATGTTCTTTTGCACCATCTATCGTAAAGCGCTTTATCCGTAAAAGTTGCTGAATGGTGCGGATAATCTCAATATCTTTTTCGTTGTAAATTCTATTGCCGGCACGATTTTTCTGCGGACGCAACTGCTCGAACTCGGTCTCCCAATAGCGCAGGACGTACTGCTCCTCATCAACGAGGTTACTAACTTCGCTAATGGAGTAATAGAGTCGTTTTATGCCGGTTTGTTCCACGCTGTCAAGAATTAAAAACGGTTCAACATTCGGTGCATATACTACAAGCAAGCGGGAAAATACGGTTTTCAGCCGTGAAATTCAAATGCTGTATTACAAAAAAAGCCGTCGCTCAAGGTCTGATGCGACGGCTATAACGAGAGCGTCTTTACATTGGTGGCGGATAGTCTTGCGGTAATGGCTCATCAACACGATAGAAGAGCTTCCGTTCAAATATCTCGCGCATTGCAATAAATGTCGGTTTCGGGATTTTGTCAAATTCCTTGCTGATTTGCATTTGGTCGTAGTTGCCGTACTCGGTTTCGTCTTCGAGCGGGTCAATGTGCTGCATACGGGCTTGCAG
>JANYDO010000488.1 GCA_025363605.1 Candidatus Kapaibacterium sp. | reverse complement strand
ACAGGCGGTAGTTCGCTCACGTTTTCCATTCCGGCAAGCAGTTTGCCTGTGGCTGGCTCGTACTCGGTTGCTGTCAAAAACAGTGACCCCACGCCCGGATTCTCCGGCACGAAGACACTCACGGTCAATAATCCCGCACCGGTGCTTACATTACTTTCGATGACAGAAGCACAGGCATATAGCGATGACCTCACGCTGACGGTAACGGGAAGCGGTTTTGAAAATGGGCTATTAGCATACTGGACACCATCAGGCGGAAATCCGCCGGGCAGCCGTCAAGCGCTCGCAGCCCCAACGGGAGTAAGCGCCGGAAGCTGCACCATCACCATTCCGGCAGCGCTGCTCACACAAGCGGGAGCATTTACCATCACGCTTGAAAATGCTGCGCCGAGTCTTGGTGCGTCGAATACGCTCACCTTTACCGTCCTCGACCGCATTCCTACTCTCACCAGCGTTGCATCGAATCCCATTGAGGCATTAACGGGCAACACCCAAATCACGCTCACGGGTGATTACTTTGCTCCGACTGCCAATGCGTATTGGAATGGTGTTCTGCTCACGCGTGTTGGAGCGGCAAGCCGCACCTCGCTCACGGCAACGGTTCCGGCAAGCCGTTTGACACTGGCTACCGTTGCTCAAATCACCGTACAAAATCCGCCCTTTAGCGGACGCGGTGGCGGCACATCTACCCCTGCACAAGACCTTGTTATCACCAATCCCGCACCGGCGCTCACATCTCTTTCGCCTACGTTTGTTCTTGCCGGAGCAAGTACAGCAAGCATTACGCTCACGGGAACAGCGTTTATGCCTGTTTCGGTGGTGGAAATGAGTGTCGCAGGTGGCGCATTTACCCAAGTTCCCGCCACGTACCAAAGCGCAACTCGTATGGTTTTGACGCTTCCGGCAGCGCTCTTGGAACAACCAAGCGTATTGACATTCCGCGTGGTATCGCCGAAAGTGAACAATCCTAACGGAATTCCGTTGGGCGGCGGCACAACGGTTGAAAAAACCTTTGTGGTGCGTCCGCCCGTGCCTGTGCTGACAAGCATTACGCCTAGCACCGCTACACTCTCAAGTGCGCCTGCGACGGTGGATATTTCCCTCAAAGGAACAGGCTTTGTGACCAATTCCACCGTACAGATTGCGGGCGTGAATACGACGACTACCTACGTCAGTGCAACCGAACTGCGTATTAGCCTTGACGTTGGTGCCAGCATAGCTGCGGGTGTGCGTCCGACAGGAACGTATTCGCTGCGTATTTGTGAATCCCGCTCTTGACGTTGCAGGTACGCCGCAAGGTGGCGGTACATCATCGGCTCTCAACTTTACCGTTCTGAATGGGCTGCCGAAGCTCACGGCACTTGCTCCAAGCACGACCTCCGCAAGCCTCACTACGTGGATACTCACGCTCACGGGTGAGAATTTTGCCACGACAAGTCGCGTGAATTATAACGGAACGCTCGTGGCAGTGGGCAACGTTGATTTCATCAGTCCCACCGAACTTCGTGCGACGCTTCCCGCGCCGCCGATTGCCAGTACAACGCACACGCTCCGCGTGGAAAACCCGCCCATCGGCGGACAAGGCGGCGGCACATCGGCAACGCTCAGTCTGACCATTGAGTTCCCGCGTCCGCAGATAACATCACTCTCTGATTATTCCACCGGTGCAACGGTGAACGATTGGACGATGCTCATTCGCGGACAGCTATTCGCACCATTAGCAACAGTTACGCTGAACGGTGCAACGCTTACTTCAACGGTCGTGAACAGCACGACCATTCGGGCAATTATTCCTGCCGCTCAAACACGCGATGCAGCTGTTTATACGCTGGCAGTGAATAATCCTACGCCGGGCGGTGGCTCTTCGACAGCGAGCTTTGCTATTACCAATCCCGCACCGTCGTTGCTTAGTGTTTCGCCTACCAGTGTTCTTGCCGGAGCGGACGTAATACTCACACTTACCGGAACAAACTTTGCAACCACCGCCAGTGTGATTCTGGACGGGACGGTGATTCAGCCCACGACACTCCTTCCGATGAGTGTTTCGGGAACAACCCTCCTTACGGTCAACATCCCCGGATGGCTTATCAGCACACGCAGTACGTACACCGTGCGCGTTTCAAATCCTGCGCCGGGTGGCGGCTTGAGCGGCACACGCGCCTTTACTGTGACGACGGGAACGGTTGCCTCCGCAGAGTTTATCGGTGTTACAACCGCCGTGCTGGCGGGGTCGGCAGACGGCTTTGCGGTGCGCTTCCGCGACAGCTTCGGTAATCTCACCGATTTCCCCGCGCCCTTCGTGCGCTTTACCGATGAAACCGGCAGCAGCACCGGCACGATTCCCCTCAGCCGCAACTCGCTTGGCACCAGCACTGCCACAGCGACAACGTACACCATCGACGGAAATTACCGCCTCTGGATTGACGGGATTTCTACCACCACAGGCAACGCCAGCTTTGTGGTGAATGCCAATAACGACGCACGAGTCGAGATTTCGGGCGTTCCCAGCCGCATCGTAGCAGGCGGCACGGTTCCGCCCTTCACGGTGCGCTATTTTGATAAGTTCAATAACCCCACCGACCGCAATATTGGTGCCGTTACGCTGCGTTTCTCCTCCGGCGGCACGATACGCCTGACCGCCGAGGCCGTACGCCTTTCGGAGGGCGTGTATCAAACGCTGCCCTTCGTGCTGACCACATCCGACACCTACTACGTGCAGGTAAGCGGGATTTGGCGCTTAGGCACAACGTACATCAGCAGCACAGGAACGGTGGTAGCAGGCGCACTGCCGAGTGTGGAGGTCATACCCGCTCCGGCGGTTCTGGCAACGCTCTCCGGTGTGGATATTGACATCAACGCAGGGCAAACCCAGACCAATGCACGGGTGCGGAGTTATGACCGGTATGGGAATCTCAGCAATGTTCCGACGCTCACCGCGCTGACGTATTCCACCGCGACGGATGCAACGGTGCGCGCCAGCACGGGTACACTCACACTCGCCCGTACAGGCTTTGGGCTGTACGATGTGGATGCGACGAAGTTTGTGTTTGCGGGTGCTTATGCGCTGACTTCGCCGGAGATGGCGCAGACGGGGGGTGGGAGGTTCTTTCAGGTGAGACCGCTGGCGGCTGTTTCTGCCGTTGTTAGTGGTGTAAGCCCTGTTATCGCTGCTGGTGGCGTACTGCCTCCGTTCACCATACAATACAAAGACCGCTATGGCAATTTGGTGAATGGAACAAATCAAGTGTCGTACAGCAATTCTACGGCGACGGTAACGGGCGTGTTCCAAACGGAAAACCTCTCACTTGGCACAACACGCACATTGCCGACGCGCTTTGTCAGCGAAGGTGCGTACACTGTTGCGATTGCGGGACTGAGCGCAGCAGCGGTGAGTGGGGGGCGGAGTTTTCAGGTTGCGGCACAGAGTCCGGCACCCTGTGGAAGCATTTCTATACCCGATGCAGAAGCAGATCCGGTAACATTGGCACGACGTAATCAGCAACGGCAGGTACTTTTGGCATTGATACAAGAAGTTTCTACACAGCGTAAAGGGGCAAAACTGAGCGCCGATGAGCAGATTACGATTCCGATAGTAGTTCATGTTATCAGCACATCAAGGATGCGTGAGGAAAATGTGTATATTTCCGACGATGATATTACTCAACAAATCGCTATCCTGAATAAAGATTTTCATGCCCAAAATACTGACATTGCCGATGTTATTGACGTGTTCAAAAATGTTGTTGGAGGCTCGGTAAATATACAGTTTACTTTGGCAAAGCAAGACCCGCAAGGGTTCGTAACAACTGGAATTAATCGTTTTACAACAGATTTACAACAATTTGCTTTCCCTTGCATTGATGATTTTTGTCGTTCAAGATATTTAGATATTTATCGCATTGCACCGGGATGGAACCCAGATAATTATTTGAATATTTGGGTCACAAATCTCGGAAGACGTCTTGGTATAGCTGTAGCTAATTTTCCTGACTCTCCAAGAACTCAAAAAGACGGGAATAACGATGTTGTTGTCGATGGTATCCTATTTGATTATCCACTTTGGGGCAATTCAGGAAATTATGTCAATCTTGATTTTAACTCATTAGGAAGAACACTTACTCACGAAGTTGGTCATTGGCTGAGTCTTTATCATATTTGGGGAAGCGGTGGTCTTTGTGGAGATGACGAAGTAAATGATACTCCAACGCAGCCTGGTCCATTTGGAACTTGTGAATTTCCCCGTCAAAATCGTATAGCTCAACTATTTGGGTTTGAGGTACCTTGCGTTCCTGGCACAATCAGCCATATGTATCAAAATTATATGGATTATACTCCCGATCCTTGCAGAGTAATGTTTTCACAAGGGCAAGTTTTAAGAATGAAATCGGTTGTTGCATCTGTCGGAAATATGCAAGGATTACGCTACGAAATTACTCAGTCCCAGGGTGCCATTCGCGGTAGAGAGTGGGGGTATATTGATGGACAAACGATTATTCGACCGGGTGTTCGTGCGCTCTATTATGCGTTTATTGATATTCCTTCCGCTACCGTTATCAATTATCAATGGGAGGCATCCTATCAAGACCAAAGTGATCAGTGGTCTGCATATATTACCTTAGCATCTGCACCCGATGCTTTGGGTCTGGATGTTCAAATGCCAATAACAGCAAAAAGAATACGACTGCGCATAAAAGTCAGCACAAGCGATAGAGGCGAATCCTATATTTACTTGCCGAATCAAGCGGAAATTCTTAATGCCAATTTATTTCCCTATTTTGTCAATAACCTTGCGCTAGCGCCAAATCCGGTTTCTGACCAAGCCTCACTGACTTTTGACCTGACGACAACGGCAAGGGTACGGGCAGAAGTCTATAATACGCTTAATCAGTCTGTAATTACTGTTCTTCCCGAAACCCAACAGAATGCCGGACAACAAGATATTGCGTTCAGTACGGCTTCTCTGCCTTCCGGCACTTATCGTGTTCGTCTCGTGGCGAATGATATGAACGGTGCAGTTCAATACTATCTTGTTCAACTTCTTGTCATGCGATAACACTATGAAAACAAACTCTTGGATAGCTTCACTGCTGCTTGCGGCATTGATATTACTCGCCCCGGCTACACCTATACTTTGGGGGCAACAACAAGCGGTGTGGCAAAAAATTTCCTTTGACAGCTCTGCGGCAAGGGTTACGAATATCATGCGTTTATACACTGCATCGGACAGCACGATTTACGCAATGACAACGGATAAAACCATCGGTGTTCTACAGTATTTAACCATTCCACAAGCACAACGATTATATTTTCTGAACAGTGCCGGAACATCGTGGTTACAGGTTCCCTTGCCGTCTTTTGTCAAAACAATTACCTCCGTACAGCAAAGCACAACCGGAACGTTGTATGTTGCTACGTATTCTCAAGATTCAGCTACATTCGGTTTTCCTGTTCTTTTACGCTCGACAAACAAAGGCGTAACATGGACAGCATCAGTTATTGACAATACTACTGCGTCAGCAGAAATATTTTGTAGTGGGAAAGGGCTGTTATACGCTTCAATAGATCCCATCGTAAAACAATCGGGACGCATAAACAGTTTTGTGCCAGTTATTGCAAAGGTGTTGCGCTCGAAAGATGATGGTGTTACATGGGAGTCATTATTACAGATTAGTACATCCGGCTCAATCTATGGTCTAACGGTTAGTAAGGATAGAAGAATTCTCCTTGCTACGGAAGATCCACCTTGTTCTTCTATTGATGCAAAAGCTGTAGATGGAGGCGACATATTGCAGTCTCAAGATGCCGGAAAAACTTGGTCGGTTTCTACAGTTTCCAAGCTCAAGCGGGGATTTTGTCAGACGCAATTCATTTATTCTTTTGCGCTAAATAACTCTACAAATCAAGTTATTGCTTCTGCTGAAGGTACAACTTTCTCATTAAGCGATGATATTGAATGGATTCCCGTAGTTAATAACATAACATCACAAAGTACAGCAATACAATATAGCAGTAATAGTATTTTTTTATTTTCAGGGCGGAGTATTAAGCGATATTCAGCGGATTTTTCTACCTCTGCCACAATACTTTTTTCTGGCGTAGAAACACCATTTTTTCCTGCCACTCTCGCCTTCGGCAAAAACAACCGCCTGTACATGGGCGGCTTTAATACAGGCAGCGCATACAGCCTTGACCTCAGCACCCTTCAGCCTACCAGCGCCAGTAGTGAGCAAGCAGTGTCGCAGGTCGGCGTGGATATTGCCCCGAACCCGACAGAAAACACAGCGAATATTGTTCTTACCTTGCCTTCGGCATCGCTCGTGCGCCTGACCTTGTACGACGCATTGGGGCGTGAGGTGCGCACGGTGGCAGAGGGCGTGCATCCAGCCGGAGCGCAGGAGTTTTCTGTTTCTTTAGACGGATTGCCGTCGGGCATCTATTTTGTCCGTGCTCGTGTTGGTGGGCAAGTCTTCGTACGGCGTTTGGCGGTGGTGCGGTAGAATATGCATAGCGCATTGTTTAACCCACAAATTAGCGGACAAGGCGGCGGTACATCGGCAACGCTTAGTCTGACTATTCAGTTCCCACGTCCGCAGATAACATCACTTTCGGATTATTCCACCAGTGCAACCGTGAACGATTGGACGATGCTCATTCGCGGGCAACTTTTCGCACCATTAGCAACAGTTACGCTGAATGGTGCAACACTCACGGCAACAGTCGTGAACAGCACGACCATTCGGGCAATTATCCCCGCTGCTCAAACGCGCGACGCTGCGGTTTATACGCTGGCGGTGAATAATCCCACGCCGGGTGGTGGTTCTTCGACAGCGAGCTTTGCTGTTACCAATCCCGCACCGTCGTTGCTTAGTGTTTCGCCCAC
>JANYDO010000464.1 GCA_025363605.1 Candidatus Kapaibacterium sp. | reverse complement strand
CGGATGCTCAAAGTCAAACAAAAAGTCAGCGGTGGTTTCCGTACCTTCGCCGGAGCGGAGATGTTTTGCCGTATCCGTTCGTACTGCCGGGCTGTTGCCAAACACGGACTCTCTCGCATTGACCAGCTCGTCAATGCTCTCAAAGGAGAGCCTTTTTTACCCGTGATGACCTAAACAGTTACAGAAATTCTTTGGTTGGAGGTATTATTCTCAGCCTTCTGCTTTTAGTGCTGGCAATAAATCGGTATTATTCTAAAGAGCGCTCCGAGCTACTCTTGCAAGGTAAACAGGCTATTTTAGAACACCAAGCCTCCGAAATCCAACTCGCCAACACCGAACTCCAAGAAAGCCTCGAAACCCTCCGCCGTACCCAAACCCAACTCGTCCAAGCCGAGAAAATGGCTTCTTTGGGAACACTCGTTGCCGGAGTAGCTCATGAACTCAATACTCCCATCGGTGTCGCCGTTACCGCCGCTTCTACGCTGCACGGGAAGGTAGAATCCTTCGAGAATGACTACAAAGCCGGAGGCTTGAAAAAAAGTACGCTCGAAACCTTCATCGAACAAAGTAAAATCGGTGCCGACCTCACATTGCGCAATCTGGAACGCGCCGCCAATCTCATCCAAAGTTTCAAACAAGTCGCCGTTGACCAGACCAGCGATAACAAGCGCGTGATAAACCTGAAGCATTATATCGAAGGAGTTATCACGAGCTTGGAACCGAAATGGAAAACGACCAATCATCGCATAGAAATCGAATGCACCGAAATGATAGAACTGGAGACGTATCCGGGAGCAATCGCGCAAATCATCACGAATTTGGTGGATAATTCTCTTTTGCATGGATTTCAGGGCTTCACGGAATTAGGTACGATGCGGATAGTGGCGGAAAAAACGGATGACAGAATAATGCTCACGTACAGCGACAACGGTCGTGGTATTCCGCCAGAAATCTTGCCGCGCATCTTCGACCCGTTTTTCACGACAAAGCAGGCGCAAGGCGGGACGGGCTTGGGGATGCACATTGTGTATAATTTGGTAACGCAGAAGTTGGGCGGCGAGATTCGGTGTTTGTCGGCGGATGAAGGAGGGGCGGGGTTCCGACTTACGTTCCCGTTAATGTCGTGATAATTGCTTTTGCCTCTTGAAGCATGGAAAAAATTGTGAACAAACCATCGTCGGAAGCGGAGTATTGGTTGCTTTCGGCATATTTTCTGCCTTCGAGAACAACAAAAAACCAATTTCGCCCGATAACATGACAACCGTAGATAGGAAATTTATGCTCATTGAGTTCTTGCGCAACAAGCATTTCGGTCAGCACTTGTGCAAGTGGGTCGCTCTCCCGACCGCGAACACGCTTGTATTCATGAAGGAAAAAGAAGGGCTGAATGGGCTTGGATTTGCCCGTAGCGACGAGGAAATCTACCCTTCCCGAAAGCGTAATACCATCTACCGACGCGGTAAGGGTGCGCTGTGTGAAGGCTTGAAACGAATCGGTATTAAAGCCGATAAGACTAATGAGAGGAGCGACGAACTTAAACTTGAGTTCGTCCTCGTTCCACGCATCAATGGAGCGCAATAAATCAGATTGCAACTTTGTTAAAAAACTTTGCTCAATCGCGTTTGGTTCAACATGGGCTTGCAACCACCGTTGCATTGTGGTGTTGTTTCTTTCGGGAAGAAGATTGAACGTGCGTTCTACCTCGTCAATATCCCATTGTTCAAAGGTTTTCATGGTGTTGTCTTGTCTAGTTGAAGGAAAATAAATTTTGATAAATTACGAAAAAACATTCACACATCGTTTCTTGGTTATGAATCTTCTCAATATCTCTCAACGCAAGCAACGGTGCGGCTCAAGAATGCCGCCAATGCTTGTTGCACTTTTCCTCTGTAGTCTGGTTGTAGTTTTTGTGGAATGTCCCGCAAGTATATTTGCTCAAAATAGTAATCAGAGTAGAGAATCTCTGGAAAAACGGCTCAAACAGTATGAGCTGGAGCAACGCCATGATACCCTGATGGTACAATTATTGATTGACATCGGGGCTGCCTACCTGCTGCAAAACCCCGACAAGAGTATAAAGTTTCAGCAGCGTGCGCTGGAGATGGCGCAGCAGATTGATTATGGTAATGGCGAGCGAAGAGCATATTTGAATATAGGAAATGCATACGGCACCAAAGGTTTTCTGGACAAAGCGAGCGAGTACTATTTCAAATCTTTGACGACAGCAGAGCGGTATTCCGATAAGTCCGGCATTGCAAAGGCATTGAACAACATAGGCTTAGTATATAGTGCGCAAAAAAAATTACTTCTGCATTAGAATACTATATTGAAGTTTAGATAAAAACAAATGGAT
>JANYDO010000463.1 GCA_025363605.1 Candidatus Kapaibacterium sp. | reverse complement strand
CGGATGCTCAAAGTCAAACAAAAAGTCAGCGGTGGTTTCCGTACCTTCGCCGGAGCGGAGATGTTTTGCCGTATCCGTTCGTACTGCCGGGCTGTTGCCAAACACGGACTCTCTCGCATTGACCAGCTCGTCAATGCTCTCGCTGGAATGCCGTTCTTGACAATGATGACCTAAACAGTTACGAATTGGTGAAGTAAGCATATTTCTTTCAGCAAATTATACCCTTTGCAAACAATCAACCACAGGCTTTATGACCGGTGCAAGTACATCCAATCTCATCAATCTTCAGTCGCTCATTGACCTCAGCGCTGCGCTGAACGCTTCGGATGACGAGATTTTTATTCTGAACACTGCTCTTCTGAGCGTCATGGGCAAGCTCCGCACCTTCAAAGCGTGCGCCCTCATGCCGACAGGCGTGAAAGCGCACGAGTGGCGCTGCGTAACAACAAAAGGCATGAAGTCGCCTACTGAACCGTTCTTGCTTCAGCCCGAAGAGTCCAGCCCTAACGACGATTTCGGCGCAATGGAGCATCCGTTTTTGAAAGCGTTTGGTGGTGAACTTTGCCAGCCCGTGATGAGTAGCTCCGACAGCGAAGCAGGCTACTTGGCAATGCTCTGCTTCGGGGCGAATCTGGCAAATCTTCCCTACAACGACGAAGAGCGGCAGTACATCTCGCTTGTGGGCAGCATTACGGCTAATGCTATTCTGAATGCCCGGAATATTCGCTCCCTCCGGGAAACAGGTTCGTATCTGGAACGCAAAAACCAGCTTTTGACCACGCTCTTCGAGATAAACCGCGAGTTTACGGCGCTTTTGCAAAAAGAAGAAATCTTGAAGTTTCTTACGCTGCGACTGATGGGACAGCTTGCGGTGAGCCGTTTTGCGGTCTTGGTGAAAGGGCAGGAAGGAGGCGTGGAGTTTGAAATTCCGGTCAATCGTCTCAAAATCACGATGGAGCAGGCTGAGGTACTTGTTAATGAAGTGAAAGAGCAAGGCGAACAAGCATTGGAGCGGTGTTCAGAGATTGTGCGCGATTGTGTGCTTATTGCCCCAATGAAAACGCAAAATGAAACCAAAGGTTTACTGCTTGTTGGCGAAAAAATGAATAAGCAGCCCTTCACGGCAGAAGAGAAAAATTTCTTGGAAGCGCTTGGAGGCACGGCAATGACAGCGCTGGAAAACGCACGGCTCTTCCACGAAGAACTGGAGAAAAAGCGTTTGGAAGACGAACTCAATCTTGCCCGCACCATTCAAAAAGGCTTGCTCCCACAAGAACTGCCGCCGATAGTGGGCTTTGATATTACGGGCATGAGTGTTTCCTCGAAGCAAATCGGGGGAGATTATTACGACGTAATTCCGCTTGAGAATGACGAATGGATGCTGGTCATAGCCGACGTGTCCGGGAAGGGCACTCCGGCAGCGCTTCTTATGGCGAACACGCAAGCGGCGCTTCGTGCGCTTGCGCCATTGGACTTGCCATTGCCTTCGATGGTGAGCCGCATCAACGACTTGCTTTATGGCAATACCAGCGACGACAAGTTCGTAACCTTCTTTTGCGGAAAACTGAACGCCCGCGAAAAAACTTTCACCTTTAGCAATGCCGGACACAACCCGCCGCTTCTGCTCCGTGCCGACGGTACATTCGAGCGCCTCACCGAAGGCGGCTTGATACTGGGCATTATGGAAACACTGGTGCCATATCAAGAAAAAACCGTGTCGCTGGAATGTGGTGACGTGCTGCTGCTCTACACCGACGGCGTATCGGAAGCGCTGAGTGTGGAGAACGAAGAATTTACCGAAGAGCGCTTGGAAGCATCGCTGAAAGCGTGTTCTGGGGGAAGTGCGCTAGAGATTGTGGAAAGCATCACGCGCGATGTGCAAGCACACGCCGGAAGCGCTCCGCAGTCGGATGATATTACGATGCTGGTGCTGTGCTGTGCTTAGAAAAATCTCTTCTTCATTTCATGCGATAGACCCTTGCAATCGGTGTGATTGGAAAAAGTCAAATTTTTGTATTTTGCATGAAATATCTTTTTCACCATGCAAATATCGCTTATCCATGCAAACGCCAACAAACCATTCTGCAAATCTCTCTTTTCGTGTTGCCCCGCAAATAAAAGAGCAGTTTCTATTGCTAACCGAACTCTACGGAAAAGCTGGCGTGGAAGTGTTCTCCGATTTAGTGCGCGAGGCAATGAAGCAACCCTTCTCAAACAAACAATTACGGACATTGTCGCCGGAATTACGTCATAGAATTTTGCTCCAGCAAAGCACCAAGGCAGAGGCTATTTGCGCAAAGTTTGCCGACGAGCTTGCTTTGGACGACCTCGCTGATGACCTTGCCAATCTCGATTAACGACCGAAACGCCGTGCTTGTATGCCAACAAAAACAAAATATCCCTCACCCAAAAATCCCCCAATACCTCTGCGTGGCGAAATATGGCTTATCAATTTCGACCCTACGCAAGGTGACGAAATGCGGAAACAGCGCCCTGCTGTCGTCCTTGGAACACAAGCAAGCGGCTTGAATTTGAGTATTGTCGTCCCGCTCACGACGTGGAGATCGGAGTTTATACAGGTCTGGCATATTATCGAAGTAGCCTCAAAACCCGGAAGCGGATTGACCGCTCCAAGTGGAGCAAGTTGCTATCACGTCCGCAGCGTTTCTCATGGTCGTTTTATGAAAAAAATCGGCGCTGTGAGCAGTGAAGAATTGGAAGAGATAACGGCTTGCGTACAAAATTGCGTGGAACTGTAAATGTGTGTAAGCGCCTCGTGCCTGTGCAGATAGCGTAAAAATATTCTTGGCTGCAAAAGCAATTTTTGTATATTTGCCCTTGCAATTTTTCAGGCGTTTACAGTGCCGATGGGTCATTGTGTTTTGCCTCCTTGGTCAACTTTCTTTTTCTTCCTTACAACTTCGACATATAACTCAATTCATGCGTAATTGTACGCGCAGCCCTACTCGAAAACCGCCAAATTTTTCAATGCGTAGATGCTCGTACATTTTTACGCCCTGCCTTACGCAGGGCGTATCTTTTTTTGCTTTATGTATGGGCGCTTGGCGATGCCTCGAGTAGAAGCGTTAAAAAAGATACGCCTTTTTTATTACACTTTTTTGGAGTGTACTTTTATGCGTATTCGCACAGCGAATGGTGTTGGTTTTGTGCGTCTTTGGTTGGCGCTGGTGATAGTATTGGTGTTGGTAATGAGTGGTAGTGTAGCCTTTGGGCAACAGAGTGGTAGAGTGGTAAAATCAAAAAAGGCGACAGAACAAAATATTGGTGTGCAACAAAGCAGCAAAAAAGGCTCCGATGCGCCCATGCCGAGATTGCCCAAAGAGGCGGATGTGAAAATACAAGATTACTCAACTGGTCCTGTCTATGTTGATGCAGATGGTCCAGCCGATGGACCACGCACTTCACCGCCACCTTTTACAGAACCTGCCAGTCCGTATAATAGTGCAGGCGGTGGATTTGATGGTGGTGGCGGAAGTAGTAGCGGGAGTACGCAGCCGCCGGATGTAGAAAAAACTATGACCACTGTTTGCCGATGTCCAGAAGTTTATATTCACAAGGCGACAAATATTTACAAGTGTAATGCAAGTCTAAATGATAACTGTGCAACGAAATGCGCTACACCCCTTACGTTTGACTTGTATATCAATATAAGCTATCAAGCAGGTCTTGTATACAATGAAGCAGGGCATCACCCAACCGGTAATGAGGTGTGTGAGAGAGGTTCATATGATAAATGGTGGGGAGATGGTTATCTAGTAATAAATTGGGGTTGCTCCGAAGTAGAGCGAATTACCAAATATGCTAGTGGTAATGGTCAACCAACAGGCGGTTTTTTGTTTACGGGTACACCACAGGAAACACCTGGCGCACCAATCAATGTCTGTCGAGGAAGTGGTTTATAGTTAATCTACTTCTAGTTTAGTTGAACTCAATTTTTTTACAAATTCAATAATCAATATGCGAACAAAATATATATCATTCGTGTTACTATGCTTACTATTTATTCCTGTAGTTAATGCTTGTACTTCAACAAGTAGCATTGGTTCTGATAATAATGCAGTCAATAAATTGCCAGAGCCGCCAAAAAGTATGGTAAGTGTGGTGAAAGAGATAGAATTACGTAGCTTTGTCCAATTACCCAATGGGATAAAGGAAGAAGACTTTGAGAATTATAGAAGAGCAAAAATTCTTAACAGTCGAGCAAACACAAAAGTTTTCAATCTAGTTATGAACTTACAGAAAATAAATTCTTGGCAAGAAGCTGATAAGCAGGCAAGGGTTTGTTTGGAAGGCATAAAGAACGAGGAAGACGCTTGGTATCATAGCCAGATGGTAGCTGCAACTATGGTTAAAACCTATTTATTATCTCTTCCTCCGGATTTGGAAGTGCAGAGAGCAGTTGAATTTTATATCAATACTTTGTTTCAATACAATAACTATAATGAAGTTGTGATGATAGCAAGAGCATTGCCTATGTTAAAAGGTTATTGGACTAATGAAAAGTTGTATCAAGTTGCATTAAAGCATTATCAGCATATAAACAATAAGGTACCCGCTTCTATCTATGTTATCCGTGATTTTGGTTATCGGGCAGAAAAACTAGCAAAAAAATCTCCTGAAAAATATACACTGTCTTCAGAGATTGCTATACTTGCGGGTAATGTAAAAAAACAATTTTGGGAGGAAAAAGTAGAAAATATCCTTAATCGTAAACAGATAGTTGTCGAGCAAGAACCACAAACTACAGAAGAGCATATACAACGTATGAATGATAGTAAATTAGCAATTGCTTTGTTGGTTGAGTATTTCGAGGCGCAATCAGACTTTAAGAGATAATTCCTAAATTAAATCTCTACCCAGAATATCCCTTTTGAATTCTAGTCTTGGTATAACATCTTAGAAGTATAATTCTTCCTGCTACCGCTCTCCCCAGAGCGGTAGCTCTTTTTTCAACAACAATATTTCTCACACTATGAAATTCCTCTCTTTTGTCCTTCTCACCTTGTGCCTCTACACCAGCGCACCAGCACAAGACCTCATTATCTGGAAAGACAGCAAAACCCTTAAATACGGCTTTAGCGATGAAAACGGCAATATCATTATTACTCCGCAGTACGACCTCCTGAAGTCTGCCCGTAACGGAATGTGGGTAACGAAGGTCGGCAAAAAATACGGCTTGCTCACCAAAAGCGGCAAAGAACTGATTGCGCCGAAATATGATTCAGTGCAGATTGTTGCCAATAGTTGCGTGATTGTGGGGCTGGCACAAAAGTTTGGCGTAGTGAACGCTAAAGGGCAAGAAATTATTGCTCCTGCCTTTGACGGTGTGCAGATTCTTCAGAACGATGTCGTAAAGGTCAATAACGGCTCAAAGTTCGGCTGCTACACGCTTTCGGGCAAGCAAATACTGGCAGCGGAATACGACGAGGTAAAATTTCTGGAAGGAAACCGCTTGCAGTCGCGCAAAGGGAGCGCAACGCAGACACATCTTGTTTCCAAGTAAAGCTGCCAACAGGCTTCCATATCTACCATGTCCATTTTCTTTCACAAGACCTTATTTTGGGAAACAATGCGTACTTTTTTTCTCATTATTTGTTGTAGTCTTCTTTCCGGCACACTGAATGCTCAAACGCCCAAAAACTGGCGCGATTATGCTGACCAAGCGTTAGCACGACTGCTGGTGAAGGATACTGCATCGGCGGTCAAGGGATTTACCGCAATGGTGCATGGTTCGGGGGATAGTGCCGCAGCCTATATGCAGCGTGGGTTGTTTTATGTGAGTATCAAGCAATATGACAGTGCAGCACGTGATTTTGCAACGGCAATACAAAAAGAGCCTGCGAATACGGAATTATACTTGGCTCGCGGCGTGATGTACTTCGAGCGCAAGCAATACATGGAAGCAATCAAAGATTTTAATGAGTGCATTGTTTTGAATAGCGACTACGCGGAAGCGTACTATCTGCATGGTCTCGCTGCGCTGCGGATGAATGACGCGGGGGCGGCAGCAATGGATTTTGCGGACGTTGTGCGCTTAGATTCCACCAATTTGGAGGCACACTACCAACTTGCCCTTATTGCTATCAAGCAGCAGCGCCCGTCGGATGCGCTCGTATTGCTGAATACTGTTCTGCGACTCAATCCCACATACGCCCAAGCGTACATGATTCGTGCTGCTACGCTGATTGATATGGGAAAAGCAAATGAGGCGTGTCCTGACCTTGCCGAAGCTGTCAAACTTAGCTACAAACCCGCTTTTGAACTTTTGCGCACCCAATGCGGCAAGTATCTTTCGGCAAAAGATTTTGATAGTCTGCAAACATATATCATTGGTGAAGTAACGGTCGTTGGTGAACGCGATGACTACACTCGTGCTGCGGAGGAGATGAAAATTATTGCTAAACGCTGCAAAGCCATCGCTTCTACGTTAGCAAACCGCGTAACGGGGCGCTTCACGGCTGCTCGGGGAACACGTGTGCAAGGACTCTTCGGCACGAAGGCAGATACTAAGCCGCTTATCGTTGGTTCCGGTGGATTGCCTTTTACCACTATTGAACAGCTTGAAACAGAAGCGGGTGGCAGACTGAATCTTGACGATTTTATAGCTCTTACCGCCGCTCGTGTTGCTATATGCAAAAATGCAACTGCGCAAAAAACGATGAGTGCGATTATTCAGCGCCGTAACTATCTGCGCTCACTTCTGGACGGCAATCTTACCGCAGAAGCACGGGGAGTGATACAAGAGATTGCTGCGGAAGTAAATGCTGTGGCTGTGATTCTCAACAAAGACAGAGCGGCACAAGTAAAGGAATAAAAATTTTAATTCTTCTGCTCCACCTTCTGCAATGCCTCGAAATAGCGCCGTATGAGCGCTTCGTAATCTTTGGTGTAGCCTTGCTGCGTGGAGCGCAGGAGTTCCTGCAAGGCGCGAGTACGTCCTTCTTGTGTGCGCATATCCAGCGAAGCGGGGCTTGTGCGGCTGAAGTTTTGTCCGGATTTTGCTTCGCGCTGCTTTTCAAAATCTTGCTCCCGCGTGGAACGGCTTGCGTCCAGAAGACGTGACAGAATCTTCTCTTGACGGCGAATGGTCTCTTCCGAAATATTCCCGCTTTTCATATCGCTGATGATTTCCTGCATCTCTTTTGCCATTTTGTCGAGGTCGCCCAGCGCACGTTTGCCGCCTTTTTGGTCTTTCGCAAGGTCTTCGAGTGATTTACGAATTGCTTCTTGCTGTGCTGCCATGCGCCCCGCTTCCTCGCCTCCGGGCTGACCCAAGCGTTGCTGCCCTTGTCCTTGTTGTCCCTGCCCTTGTTGCTGACCCTGCATCATTTGTTGCATTGCCTGATTGAGCATTTGTTGCTGTCCGGCTGCTTGCTGAAGGCGCTCCATAAAGCTGGAGCCACTGCCTTGCCCCATACCCTCGCCGTTCTCACCGGGTTGCTGTCCGCCGCCGGGACCATTGCCTTGTTGCATTTGCCCCAACATAGCTTGCATCTGTGCTGCTGCGCGGTTCATGGCAGACATTGCCCCGCCTTGTTGCTGTCCGGCTTGCTGGGCGTTGCGGTCTTCGAGGCTTTGGGTGGCATTTTCCATTTGCTGCATTGCTTCGCCAAGCTCTTTGCCCATTTCGGGCGTAACGGCGAAAGATTTTTGCGCAAGTTCCGACATCCGGCTAATCACATTTTTCATGTCCTGCAGCGCATTTGCTTGGTCTTGGGCGGCATCGCGGAATTGCGTGGAATTATAGTCCATGTTTTGGCTTTGCTGCTTGAGTTGCTCCTCACGCTTCGAGAGTTCGAGCATATTCTGCGTTGACTTCTGAAGCTGCTTAATCGCTTCTTGCTGAATGTTGCGCTGCATTTCCTTTTTGAGATTCTGCATCTGCTGGGCGAACTTCTGCAAGTTTTGCTGGGCTTTTTGCTGTTGCTGCTTTGCTTGCTGCTGGTTGCCTTGCTTCATCTGCTCTTTCGCGTCTTGCATTGCCTTTTCGGTTTCTTCCTTCTGAAGCGCTTCCTGAGCCTTTTTCATCTCTTCCATCGGCATATCTTTGCCGCCTTTTTCCTGAATATCTTTCATCATTTTCTCAAGGTCTTCGGTTTCTTTGCTCAAATTTTGCATATCTTCTTTTAGGCGTTCTTGCTTTTCCGCCATTTCCTCGCGCTTTTGCTGGTCGTTCATGTTGGCGTTGTCCATTTGCTTTTCGAGGTCGCGTTGCTGCTCGTCTAACTCTTTAGCACGCTTGGCAAGTTCGTCCGATTTCTGATTTGCCTGCACGCGCTTCAAAATTTTCATTGTGCGCTCAATGGATTTTTTGAAATCTTCTTCGTTGAACTGAAATTTTTGCAATGCCTGTTGGAGCTGATCCGGCTGCATCTGGTCAAGCGCCTTTTGCATTTGCTGCATAGCTTTTTGCATTTCGGGTACGTTCACTTGCTTGAGAAGTTTTTGGACTTCCATGTACTGCTGCATCGTTTCGGGCGAAATAGACTGATTTTGCTGAAGTTTTTGCGTCATGTCCTCAAGTTGCTTCTGCACACTTTCGACGCGCTTCTGCATATCATCTTGCTTTTTGAGCATATCTTCCAGACGCTTTTTCTCTTTCCAGTCCGCTTGCGGCTTCTCTTGTTGCTTGCGAAGTTCGCGGGAAATTTCTTCCATGTCGCGCTTCATCGTTTCGGCATCTTTGAGCACTTTTTGTAAATCCTTCGAGGCAATTTCCTGCGTTTTGTCTGCTTCTTTGAAAATCTCATCCAGCGATGGCAAGCGGGCGGTGAGAATACCTGTCCGGGCGGACTTGGGACCAGTCACAACATCATTATCCGTAACTTCAAGGAAAAATTCGTATTTGTCCGACGGTGCAAGCCCGATTTTGTTCAAATCCCAGATGTACGGCACTTCCAGCGATTTTTCACTGCCCATAAAGCCAAGGGAAATCTGCGAAAATTTCTCCTGTGGCGGTGAATAGCGAGATTCTGTGCGGCGGTAGTGCAGCTTCAGCCCTGAAAAGCCATAATCGTCGGTAATAGCGGCTTTGATAGGCAGCAAGCCACTTTCGGTGAGTTCTGCATCGCTTGTGGGCTGCAAGAGCGTTATAGACGGTGCGGCATCGCGCAAAGCGAGAACAGAATAGCGAATCGGGTCGCCATTTTCCTCGCCGTTTTCGTCCACAATGCGCAGGAAGTATTCGCCCGAAAAATTGACTGAAAATGCTCCTGAAGCGCGGCGGTCGCTGATGCTGAGTGGCACACGCACGGTATCCCGTTTGGTGGAATCGTTAGCACTAGCGTTATTTTTGAGCAAGACAATTTCAGCGCTTTTGAGGGGTTTGTTGGAAAGCGCTGTCAGTTCCACGCGAGAACCAATGAGCGACATTACCGAAGCGGTGTTTTCATCAAGACTGCGGGGTGGCGTTTTGGTGTACGCGGGAGGCGTAACGCTGCCGGAAAGTGAGCGAATATCGGGGCGGTCGAAGACGGTAATTACGCCACGCTCTGAACGAACAAAATCCAGATACCACGCGACTTCGGCGAACATTTCTACGCTGCGCTTTACCGCCGGAAGTTGGAAACGGAACACGCCCGTAGAATCGGGACGAAGCGTGAAGGAGTCAAAGGTTTCATCGCCTGAAGCGCCGTCCAATTTCTCACGAAGGCGAAGCATAATTTCTGTGGGCGGTGCGTACTTGTTCGCTTCAGGGTTCTGTGCTGTGCGGACGCGGATTTCGACCGTCGCCCCGCGCAAAACTTTTTGTTGCACAGGCTCCAAGACCAGCATAAACGGCGCGGGCGGAATGAACGACTGCCGGAAATGGCTGAGACGGTAAAGCGCCGAACCCATCACATTTGGGGCTATGGCAAAGGTTATTGCTGTCAAAAGTGCTACGCCCAGAAAGAGCATCAGTGCGGTCTTGCGGGGCTTTTTGTCTAAAATTGCTTCAAAATCAAGCGTTTCTGCTCGTGCGCCAACAGCACCAAAATTTGCCAAGGCGAGTTCGTTGGAAAACACGCTTTGTGCTGTGCTGGAGCGGTAGAGTTGCAGCGCGTTCAAGAGTTTGTCTTGCACATCATCGTAGAAGCGCCCTACGCGGAGCGCCATTGTGTCGTCGCTGTCTTTGGGCTGCATCCCTACAAGCCGCATGAGCGCTTTGCCTGCAAATATGCCCAGCGCCGCAAATGTTCCCAGAAGCCACACGGCAGCCATCGTAGTTCGGGAAGCAATGCCGGAATAAGCAAGTGCTTCGGTGCCAGTGAGTACAAGCAACAGTGCCAGCGAACACGCCCCCGCCATAAGCAAGCCGGAGGTGAGCGAAAGCGTCATTTCCTTCGAGCGGACGGTGCGGAGACGAGTAATGATGCGGTCGTAGAGAGATTGAGCGTTGGTCATGGCTGTGAAAAATAAGGGAGAGCGAAATGCCTTGGTGAAGAAGAAATGCTTGGGGACTTGAGCAACGATGTATTTGCGCTCACGTGCGAACAAGTACGAAACTACACAATTTACGTGTCTTTCGCAATGACGGAGAAGTATGGGGAGGAGTTGCAGGAAAATGGCTATGATACGCTCTATTGAATAATCATCAATCGTTTTGTTATTTGCTGTGTGCCGCGCCCTGAAGTGTTTTGTAGCCTGACAACGTAACTTCCTGCCGCCCAATCCTGCGTGGTTATCGCTATGCTTTGGTTGCCTGCTTCTTGGAAACCGTCGTATGCCGTCAACACTCGCCGACCAAGAATATCGTACACTTCCACGCGCACCGCGGAGGATGCGGGCAAGCTGTAATGCAACACCGTTTCCGCCGATGCCGGATTGGGTGAAAGCGTCATGCTTTCCGGTGATGTACTTCCTTCTGCTTCGGCACGTTGGTCGTTGGGTTCGCGTACGCTCGTCATGGTCAGCCGTCCCGCAATTCTCACCGGAACACGAAGTGTAATATCGCCATTCTTCACTAATACCGTGTCATAGCTTATCGAACTTGTCATTGTGCCGATACCCGTTACCACGCCGTCTGCCGACACCGTTGCCCGCCCGTACAGCGAACGGTATTCTGTGCCTTGTGCTGCTTTGGTTATGTTCAGAAGGGTATTGTCTGCCAAAATAGATGTTGTTTGCAGTTGTGCTATGCCTTGTGCCGTTCCTGCCACCAGTTGCAGTGCGCCCGGTGTGACCATCATATCCCGCACTTTTCCTTGCGTTTGAATGATAATGCTGGAAGTATCTGCCACCAATACACCCGTTTCTGTTTCCCGCGCAAGCACTATCACTCGCAAGCGTCCGCTCGAAGTCTCCTGAAGACTTGGCAGCGTGAAGGTTGTCGAGTACGGTGGCGCTCCTGTGGCATTGATAGCACCAATGCCAACCGTTTCGACGATAAATACCACATCACGGAGAGTAACACCGCCTGTTGGCTCGACGCTCACCCGTATCGGTGTGCCGGAGTTTGCTGCCACCACCAAGCCGCGAACGGGTTGGGTAATGCGGATGCCGCCCCGTGCCAGTGCCGGAGTACCATCCACCGCAAAGCGGGTGTTCCATGTCGGCGGCTGGGAAGCCGGAAGCGTCGGTGAAAATGTTCCGGTTGTGCTAAAACTTAGCAGGTCGTGAACGCGCCGCATCACAGCTGAGGAGGTAATAAGCGTCTGGGATGAACCGGCAAATGGTAAATCGGAGTGCGCAATGCCCGTTAGTTCTGTTACCGCGTTTCCACTCAAGCCGCCGCGCTGACTGCTTGCTTCCACGACCAAATCATGCGTTTGGCTGCCGAAGAGTGAATCGTAGAACATTACTCCGGCGCGGTATTCGTTGGGCGATTGGAGGAGTCGCAAGAGGGTGTTCATCGTTTCGGCGGCGACACTTGCTTGCGGTCGCCAGTTGGCGGTGATGGCGTGTGTGTTGACATCAAGCGCTCGAAGGTTTTGGAGAGAAGCGTCATTATCGGCACCGCTGAGGGCGCGATGTGCTTCACCGATAGGGAACCCCATGGCAGCAAAAATATCACTGTTGCGAAAGCCCGAAGCTACGGGCAGATTCCGCCGCGACCAGAATAAGCCGCCAAGTGGTGTACCGTTGTGCGGAGTGCCGAGTGTAATAAAGCGGCGGACACTTCCGGCATAGCTGTTGAAAATACGATTTTCACTTTGCAGAAAACCTCGTGTCATCAAGCCACCCAAGCCGTGAGCGACCACATCCACGCGCTGCACGACGATACCTTGTTCGCGGAGTGCGGTGCGGGCTTGGGCGATAGCGGTGGTAACGGCAGCAATACCAAGCGAAGGCAACGTCGCTCGCGGATTGAAACCACCCACACTTGCCGAGCCATAATCGGCAGAAAAGACGCTGTAGCCAAGCTGCCGGAGATACCCGGCAAAGCCGCCGTGCTCCCATGCCGATGGGTCAGACCAAGCGTCATGCACCAGCACAACGGGCGGGCGCACGAGCTTGAGGGGTAGGGCAAGCGTTCCCAATGTTCCGACGGTGATGCGGATAGTAAAGGTGGTGGAAGACACTCCTGCCGGAAGTCGCAAAGAGGGCGGCGGTGTGTACAGCGCACCGACGGCGGGTTCAGTGCTTTTGGGGCGACGAGAACGCAGTTGAAGCAGTTTACCTTGTTCTTTCGGGCGATTGATGGGCGCAATCGTTCCTTCACCGTCGAGTGCGATAGTGACTGTGGTGAGTGAATCGGGCGGAACACCGATAATCACCAGTCGTGAAGCAGTGTCGGCAACAATACCCGTTACAGGTTTGATCCAGTTACCGATAAAGGCAGTAGAAAACCGATTCAATGCGTCATCCAATGCTCGTTCCAGTCCGATATCATCGTCACTGCCAATCGTGCCGATAATCTCACCCGTAGAATACGTCCCATAGAGCGCATCGGTGACAGCACCGAAGGTGGTAACGTAGGCAGGTTTGCGTTTGGAAGCAACGAAGCCATTTTTTGCAACGACGTTGACGCTGACATCGTAAGTGCTGGAGGTGGTATAGGATGTAAAGCCATTCAGTAGGTTGGAAGAAATTGTGCCGCTTTTGATGTCAGTCACGCCGTTACCGAAGTTCCATTGGGCAGTGAGGAGGTCATCGGCGGTGGTTTTTGCAGAATGTTTTTGTACCAAGGTGGACATATCTGTCTCCGGCGCTGCGGCGACGGTAGTATTCCAGCGAAATTTCTCAATATCATTGGTATCAAGGACATTGACCGGTGTAATGCGCCCCGTCGCACCGTCAATCGTGAAGACGTGCCACCAATCAAGGAGCCTGCCACCAACATCGGGAACGACAAACCGCCGCACAAGTCCACTGTCGCTATACACTTCTACGGTTGCTCCGCAGCCACCCAGTGGAACTATAGTTGGATTACCCTTTGCATCTACGCTGTTGACAGAATATTTGTAGGTTCCTGGAAAGAAGCGTCGAATAGTGATAGTTTCCGGACCAAACCCTTGTTTTGCGTCTCTGTCAAGAGTAGCAAAAGGCGATTGCGTCGAATAACCTCTTCTATAATATGTAAGTTTCCACGTTGTGTCA
>JANYDO010000459.1 GCA_025363605.1 Candidatus Kapaibacterium sp. | reverse complement strand
TTGAGGCTCACGGACGTTTGTGCCTGCGCTACCGTAGTGCCGAGCATCACCATAAAAAGGGCTGCCACAATTGAACTGCCGAGAGTACAGAAAAAATATGATTTCATCGCATCACCTGTATTGGTTTAGTTGTAAAAAATGTTGGCGTTTGAACACGTAGTAAATATGCACCTTGCGAGAGATTCGATACATCTATGTGCCGTGAAAATTCTCCTGTCGCCTGTTCTGCCGGAAGCCGCACTACTTCTTGCCCCAAGAGATTAAAAAGCGTCAGGGTGAGCAAAGACGGCGTTTTGCAGTAACCATCCACACGCACAAGCTGTGATGCGGGATTGGGGGCGATGCGAATGGATTCCAGCACACTCGCTTCCCACACAGCACTCATCGTTTGCACATTTTCCAAAATAATAGGGTTTGAGCCAAGCGGGAATTGTATTTGTGCGGCATCCAGCGTGTCGGTGTTGCCGTAGAGATCGGTGCGGATTTTACGCCCCGTCATTCCGGCTGGAAGCGCCGTCAGTCCCCAAAGAACATCACTTGCCACGCCGCGCTTGAAGATGCGAATATGTCCCTGCGGAAGCGAAAGATTGCCACTTGTGGAAAATGTGATTTGCTGCGCGGAGTCCACCGTGCGGAACTTGTATTCATAGAGCCGCAGCGAATGATACAGCAGACGGGCTTTGTTTCCACCCATCCCGCCGCTTTCCACCAAGCCCGCACTACCCAAGCCGGAACCTGCGCTGCCTTGTAAGTCGTAGAAAAATGTCGTCAAATTATTCGCTTTGCCCCACGCGTAAAACTTCACGTGCAGCGCGGCTTGCTCTTCTTCGGTGCGGTTCGGGAGCGTTGTTACTATGCCGTTCAAGCCCGTCATGCTTGGTGCACCTGAATAGAAGCCCCATTCGGTCATCCACATCGGCATTGCGACGCGCTGCTTTTTGATGTTTGTCAGGAAAATATTCACATAGCGGTAAAAATCTGTTCCCCAATCCCAACGCGCCGGACTTGCGCTTTTTCCCACATTGACGTGCATATTCGCAATGTCCAGAAGTCGCTTATTCGGTGCAAGCGTGTCCATGACGCTATTCCAAAAGGGAACGTCGAAAGATTCCAGAGAGCCGCCATTGGCAAGCTGACAGGTCGGGCAGGCACTTTTCATCGCTCGGAACATGATGCTGTGGTCGCGGCTGTAGGCGGAAGGGACAGATTTGGGTGTTACGCCCGCCGTAAATGGCTTGTCGTCGCCATAGCCTCCGCAGGGTCCGTCCGGCTCGTTGGCAAATTCCCAATAGCTGATGGGCGTTTTGAGCGAGGGCATATCGTCAATGCCGTCGCCGTCGTAGCGCTCCACGAGCTTTTGCACAAAGGTGTAAAATGCCGCCGTATCGCAGACGGGACCAGTTTTGCCTTGATTGATAAAAAAATAATCCGCACCCGCTACCGAGCCGAAGAGATTGCCGCAGGTGCTGGTTTTATCGGTGTTGCACGAACTCGCCCAATCGCTGAACGGCACGACTGTTCCCACAAACGGAACGCCATATTCGCCCGCAATTTTGATAAGTGAATCCAAAAGCGTGAAATTGTACGAACCTTTCACAGGCTCAAGCACTCCCCATGAAAACAAGGCGGGATCACGCGCCGCAAGCACACCGATTTTGCGCATGAAGACAATGCGCTGAAGCACTTTATTCCTGAGATTCCGCAAATCCTGTGTGAAAAATGCACTGGCATAATACGCAATCATGCCGTTTTTGTCGGCATACTGCCGTGAGGAATCCGAAATCAGCGCCTGCGCGGAAAAACCCGACAGTGCGCCGATACTGCCTGCGCCAGTGGGAAGCGAAAGATTGCGCAGCCACAGAGCGGCTTTGGCGGCTGTTTCGGTATTGCCAAGCGTGGTGTCTTGTGGGGACGACATCATTTGGGCGTGGAGGCTGCACGCGAGGAGTAGTGCAGTACAGAAGGTTAGAAATGGTCTCATCGAAGCACCTGTACGGCTTGAGTGTGGGAAAATGTTGGAGTTTGTAAGCGAAGAAAATATGTTGCGCTGCTCAATGGTGAACGTTGGGTATTCACTTCAAGAGTATGCTCACCCGCACTCATCTCCGCATCCAGCACCGAAGCGACTTCCATGCCAAGTACGTTGTAAAATTTTATGACAACATGCTCGGCTTTGGGAAGTGTAAATTTTACAATAACAAGCCCCAAAGCTGGGTTTGGGGCAACGCTTAAACGAACTTGATCAGCCTGAGTCTCTTGCACAGCCGTTTGCGGCGTGAATTGCAAGCGCAGCAGCGCGACGGCTGGCGCGGTCATATTCGCCACATTCAAGACAAGACTGGATGCGGTCTGGAGGACTTCCACTGTTTCTGACGTTACGCCGGAAGCGTTTATCTGAAAACGTTTTAACGCCAGCGAACCGCTTCCTGCCTTCCACGGAAGATTTTTGATGTTTGCTGTAACGGTTGTGTAGCGGCTGTTGTAGTTCGAGACCAGCACGTAGCACGTGTTCTGGTTGTCGGCGCGTCCGGCGAGTACCATGATGTTTGTGGTGTCTTTGGTGGCGGAGGCTTCCGTAGCAATAAATTCCGAGCCGTCTGCTTTGATGCGCTGCGGCGCGAAGCGCGTAAGTTCCGTAAACGCCTTGAAGCCGCGCCCCGACAGCATCAGGTTCGGCTGTCCACCTAGTGTATCGCTGTTGAACAAATTCATCAATGTCGTGCCGCGATAGACCATGAGTCTATCAATGCTACCCATTTGTGCAGAAATAAGCTGGGAAGCCATGTACGCGGCGTGTTTGGGTTTGTTGATAACTTGTGCTGCCACCGGAAACCGTGCATCGTCTTCGCCCAAGCGAATATTCGTTTCGCTCACGTGATTCTCCGTGCTTGCAAAGCCCGCCGCATCCAGCAGACCACGCATATATGCGCCATAGATGGCAACGGTGTAGGGATTGAGCGCTCCGTATAAGTGCCACGAAAGGAAATCCAGCGTGGCGTGGTTATCGCGGCAAGCATTGATGAAATACCGCTCCCAGCCTCGCTTGGTAAGCACAGTCCCCGATAGGATTCCCGCCGCACCTACCTTTATCGTCGCATCTACGCGCTTGAGCGAATCGCTGACAGTTTTGTACATCCGCACAAAAGCGGCAGAATCGCCAAAGCCCACTGCCGTTGCCGAATCTTTCCAAAAGCCCGGACTATCCGGCTCATTCCACACTTCCCAATACTTAATGCCGTAGCGCCGACCGTTTGCCCAGCCTTGGTTGTAGTGCATGACGGTTCGCTTGCAAATCTCTGCAAATCGTGTAAAACTGCGCTTGTCGGGGTCGGTCGGTGGGTAGGGAAAGGTTGCGCCAAAGTTGATGCCCAAGCGCATATAGGGTGTGAAGCCAAAATTGAGAATAGTATCTATTTTGCCATCAAACGACGACCATAAATAGCTTGACTCCAGCGTCGGGTCGAAAGCCGCATTAACGCTGACGTTTGTACCCTGTGTTGTCCAAAAATTCTTCGTGAACTCAAAATACTGTGAGCCGGGCATATCATGCGTCCGAATAAGCGTTACGCCACCGTCCTTGTAGCCCTGAATAGCTGCGGGAAGTGTCGTGGTCACGCCCCTCGGAGAAAGCACATCCGGTCCTGCGTTCACGCCACCCAAATCTTTGATGCGCTCTTGTGTGGTAGCGAAGTCCACCTCGAAAGTTTTTGTGGTTTGGGCAAATGCCACCGAGACCGCACCAATGCAGCATAGCATGAGAGGAAGAAGTATTTTCATCGCAGTACCTGTACTGTTCTAGTTGTGAAAGAAGTATTTGTTTGCAACCGTAGCAAGTACGAGCCTTGTGGGAGATGGTGCGAGAACGTTTGCATATACTCGCCCGCAGAAAGCTCCGTATCTAGCAAAGAAGCGACTTCTACGCCAAGTACCGTGTAAAGTTTGAGCGAAACACGCTCCGGCTTTGTTAGTGTGAATTGCACACGAATCGTCTCCGCAGAAGGGTTAGGTGTAGAGACAAGTCCGACGGTTTCAGCATATATGCTCTGCACAGACGTTGCGCGTGGAATGCTTGATACGGCAACGACATTTTGAGACATACTGCCCGCACCCCCGTCCGTACCTGCATAACACACGACATTCCCATTCGGATATTTGACTACAAATGGGTCGAAGCGCATGGCGATACCATTTGTACCATCTTTCAGAACGGTGGTGATTTTTGTGGTGTCAAAATTTGTAGGGCTGTCGCCGTCCATTGCGATAATGCCACCACTGCGAGCGGAGCGCACATACATCCGAAATTTTCCATTGGAGAGATACACAACGTGAGGGTCAATATCGGCTTCGCGGGAAATATTTTTAGTTATCTCCGCTGTCCACGTTACGCCCCAGTCACGGGAAATTGCCGTGCGAACACCGTTAAACCCTGGCACGGGAGTCATGGTCTTTGCCGTGTTTCCGAAAAGGTCGCCGGCATAATACAGTCGCCAAACAGAATCTTGCACCTGCAGACAATACGGTACGCCGCTCACAGAATCATCGGCGATGCCGGGTTGATAGCGCACACCACTTTCCTTTGTCCATAGTAGTCCGTCGGTGGAAATAAAACTTGCGATACGAAGGCGCGGTTTAGTCATCGTATTGGTAGGGCTGGTTTCCTGTACCATATAGCGAAAACGACCGTCCGGAAGATAGATGACACTGCCGTCATTGATACTACTTAAGCCATTGGTAGCAGTGAGTCGTGTGTAGGAAGTACCGTTATTACTTGTTGCCGTAAAAAGGCGACCGCCCATGCCCGAACCGGCAACGATGACGCGCCCGTCTGAGGCAAAATGAACCGCAGGAACGGCAGCACCACTAAGTGCAACCGTGTCTGCACGGAAGTCTAAACCTTCGCCCGGCGCTAGGGTGAACATTTGGCGATACCGTGCAAGATTTGCCGTTCCCGCAGCCGTTGTTTGTGCTTGTGTCGCCTCCCTTGCCGCACATAAGCCTACAAGAGCCATACAGATGGCGATTTGAACTGAAGAAATAGTATTCATACGAACCTCTGCAAAAGATGAAAATGAGTAAAATAATTACCGTCGCAACACTTGAGGAATTTTTATCGAACAATATGTACCAAGACCGATTGGGCGTTTTCACCGTGTCGTAATTGTAAACGATATGCACCGCTTGGTAGAAAGCCGCTTGGTAGAAAGCCGGAGGGCAACGCGAGAGAAATGGCGTGTTCGCCGCTACTCATGTCGGCATCAAGTACCACCCAAACTTCTCGACCAAGAATATCATAGAGCGCAAGACGTACACGTTCGCTCCGCCGCAACGCAAAGTGAATACTCGCTGCCTCGTCCGATGCAGGATTGGGAAACACGCTCAAACTCTGTTCGGCAGCGCTCTCTGAGCGAATATCGGTTGTGGTAATTGTGCAATTGTTCGCTGTCGGATTGAGTTCAACGGCAGCACCCGGCGTGAGCGTTTTCCCCTTGAAAGCCGCATAGTCAGGTGCATAGCGAACACAGCGAAACACATTCTGACCCGTGACCGCGCTCCCTTGTGCTGTCGGTCCCGCCGAGCCGACGGGATTGCGATACTGCCAAACGCTTGTACCTGTGGGCGTAACCTCGAAGAAATTCCCTTTCGTGCCTTCGCAAATAAGCGTGTTCCCGTTCGGAAGGCGTTGTGTGCTGGAAATTCTGTTGGAAAAGAAACTCGTCGTAGGATTTGCTTTGTACGTCCAGACGCTACCGACAGGTGCGAACGTCGCACTATTACTTGCCGGAGCAGTGTATGAACCGCTTTGAGAAACGGGTGTTTGAAGTTCCTCAATCGTAGAGTATGCGCCGTCGGGACGCTCATCGCCATTATTGAAGACCATCACATTTCCTACGCCCGGCAGACCTTTGGCTATCCATTGCGGATTGTGCTGCCCGAAGAGTTTACGGTCGGCACTTGTTCCACGCTGATAGGCTTGCGGGTTGCCCCATCGCCAGAGAAAATCGCCTCCTTTGCCTTGCTTACCGCCCTTTGTTGATGCGGCTTCGGCAGCAGTGGTGCTGTGGTCAATGATGTACATTTCGCTCAATTCCCGCGAGGAAACGATAATTTGGTCAAGCTCTGCATTATAGGCAAGCCCGTTGAAGTGTATCCAATCACTTGAAGCAGCTGTTTTGTTCAGGAAATTCACATCCAAGCGTTCGGGATGATCCCCCACAACGCCGAAATTTGCTTTTGTTGCGTCATTGTCCTGCACCAAATGCTCCCAAACGCGCCATTCCCAGACTACCACAGCCGAATCTTTTCCGATGGGCTTTAGTTCCACAATTTTATCCGACCACAAACCCGCCATCGGATACAGTGAGGTTTTACGTCCTGCGGCGATAGCTTCTTCCCGTGTGCGCGTGTCCCATGAGAGCAAAAGAATGTTGCCATTGGGCAGCACGACTGCGTCGTGATGTTGATAATAGGTCGTGCCGCTCCAATCATAACCCCATTGCAAATTCCCGTTCCAATCGTAGCGCTCCACGCGCCCACCCGCGCCGCCTGTATTGCTGAAGGTGCGATTGGTTTTTGGATTTGCGGTACGAAAGAGCGAGCCGTCTTCCAGCAAATACGCACTTTGACCGGGTATGTACTGGCTTTGCCACGTCTTGACTGCGCGTCCACAGTTGTCTATGAGGTAGGTAACGGTGTAATCCGCTGGCGCAAAAAGTGTGTAGCCGTTGAAGGATTGCGCCGTGTTTTTGATAAGCCCGATTTGCTGCGCTTGTTGGGCGTGAAGATTGGGCAAAAGCAGCAGCGTTTGCCAAGCGCAGGCGAGCGCACCAAGGATTGATACGAGTTTCATAGACTTTTGCTCTGGAAACCACCCTGCTTCAGCGGGTGGAGGAAAGAGCAGCGAGAGGCTTTGCCTCAGGTGCGGTTTTGTGGAGTCTTCGGAGCAAAGGCGCAGCTTTTCGCTTTCTTTCGGGTGTTGTTGAGAA
>JANYDO010000451.1 GCA_025363605.1 Candidatus Kapaibacterium sp. | reverse complement strand
CCCCGTTCCTCCTTTTTCAAGGGGGCGAATGAGACGAACTCGTGTGCATAGACTAACTGACGCAGTGGGGAGAAAATCTTGCATAGCTAAAACGCCGACGAAATATCCGTTCTTCTTTGGCGGACAGAAATTATTTTTGCTATTTTACACTCCCAAACCTCCACCACCAAGTTTCATGTTCACTTTTTAATGACCTTTTTTATGGTTTGCCGCACTGTTTTTGCTTGTATTGCGCTTATGTTGGCTCTTGGTGTACAAGCGCTAACGGCACAGTCGCGCAAGCAGACGGGGGGCGCATCTTCTGCTGTCGGCACTATTGGTCATTTCCCTGTCCTCGAAACAAATCCCACCGATATTTTGCCTTTTAGCTCGCGGTACACGATTGATGTATGGAATAGCGAAAACGGTTTGCCCGCCAATGCAGTTCTCGCAATGTGCCAAACCCGGGATGGTTATATCTGGATTGGTACATATAGCGGGCTGGCGCGGTTTGATGGTGTGCGCTTCACGGTCTATGGCAAAAAAGGAACAGCACTCAAAGAAATGGGCAAAGAGACCGGAGTATCGGCAATTCAAGTCTATTCTTTGTACGAAGACCGCTCAGGAAACCTTTGGGCGGGACTTTCCGAAGGAGGGATTGTACGAGTGCGCGGCGAAGAATCTGTCGTCTTCAATGAAAAAGATGGACTGCCAAATTCCAAAGTCTGGAGTTTTTGCGAATTACCCGATAAAACCTTGCTTGCAGGAACAGATAAAGGGATTTTTCGTTTTGAGCCAAAAAGTCAAGCGCAGAGTCAAGCGAAAAATCAACCAACATTTGTCCGCGACAGTACGGCAAATACTGACATACAAGGAACGGAAGTCTATCTTCTTGGGCGTTCCGACGGTTCGCTTTGGATTGGCACCAGTGAAGGATTATATCAGAAATCCGGCGGGAAGACCGTCAAGCATACCTTTAGCCATACATCATCCAACAAAATTTATTGCTTGCGCGAAGACCGACTGGGAAATATTTGGGCAGGCACATCTGCGGCTGCCTACTGCTGGGATGGAAAAACGATGTCCGCCGATACGACGCTCCCCAATCTTGAGTCATTTCTGCACGATAGCAAAGGTAATGTGTGGATTGGTCTGAGCAATAAGCTCATCTGCCGAAAGAACATCACCAGCGACACCTTGACCAAGCACGACGGGCTTTCGGACGATCGCATTTATTCACTCATGGAAGATATTGAAGGGAATATTTGGGTAGGAACATATTACGGCGGTTTGCAGCGCTTGAAGCATGGAAAATTTTTGACACTGACCGCTCGCGAAGGCTTGCAAGGCGATGTAGTCTATAACATTCGACAATCAGCAGCACCGAACCACGCGCTCTGGATAAGCTATATCGGCGGAGCGCGGCGTATGCAAGGCGGCACGATAAAAACGATTACTTCCTTGAATGGACTTCGCAATACTGCCGTGCGGGATGTCTTGGAGGAAACGAACGGAACGGTCTGGATAGCGACCTACGGCGGACTCTACAAGCTCGTGGGCAATTCGCTTACACTCTTTACCGCAAAAAACGGCTTGTCGAGCGACCGTATTCGTATAGTGAGGCAAACTGATGATGGAACGATATGGATAGGCACAAATAACGGTCTCAATATGCTTCGCAACGGCGCAATCACTACCTACACCAAGCCTAATGGTGCGCCGATGCCGGGGATTCTCTCCATTTTTGTGGATAGCAAAAAACAAATATGGATAGGGACTGATGGCGAAGGCGCTATGGCTATACGAGGCGACACGCTGCTTGAGTACGGGAAAGAACAAGGTTTGGTAAGCAATGTTGCGTTTTGCTTCCACGAAGACAACAACGGAGACATCTGGGCAGGTACGAAAGAAGGCTTGACTCGTATAAGCGCGAGTGGCATAACCACCTTCACATCAGCCGACGGCTTGGCTGACAATCAGATATTTCAGCTTGTCGAAGATGAATTTGGTTTCTTTTGGATAGGCTGCAACAAAGGTATTATGCGGATTCAGAGAGAAGAACTCCTCCAACGCGCACGGGGCAAACTGGACAAGGTAGCCTGTGCGATATACAACCGCTCCGACGGTACAAGTTCCAACAGAACCAATGCCCCAGCCTCTGCTTGCCGCACAAGCGATGGAAGAATTTGGTTCCCGACCGACAGAGGCGTAACGATTGTCGAGCCAAAGAATTTTCGCCTGAACTCAAGCGTCCCGTCGGTCTTTGTGCCGCAGATATTCGTGGACGGCGCAAGCATTGTTCCCGGCAGCAGCAATATCAATTTTGAAGCGAACGTCCAGCGCTTAGAATTTCACTACACCGCACTCAGTTTTTTCGCTCCTGAAAAAGTGCTCTTCAAATACCGATTGGAAGGCTACGACAACGAATGGATTGATGCCGGTTCGCGGCGCGTTGCCTACTACACCAGTCTTCCGAGAGGACGGGAATATCGGTTTCGCGTGATTGCCTGTAATAATGACGGCATCTGGAACGAAGAAGGAGCAACCATTGCGTTTTACCTAAAGTCTTACTGGTACGAAACATCGTGGTTTTATGCGGCTTGCGGTTTAATTATCGTTGGTGGTGCTTTCGGATTGTACCGCAGGCGTGTCCACGCAATTGAAACGCGAGCAATGGCGTTGGAGGAAACAGTTCGGCTCCGCACCGCAGAACTGCAAGCGGCAAATGCAGAAATTAACCGCCGTATGGAGATTCAAACCGAACAGGCGCAGCAGATAGAGAGCGCAAACAAAGATTTGCACACCACCAATGTTCAACTGGACGAAGCAAATCGCCTCAAGACACAACTGCTTTCTATGGCGGCACATGACCTCAAGAATCCTTTAAGTGCGATTATTGGACTGTCTGAAATTGCTTTAGCGGATGTTCCGAAGCATACTCCTTCGTGGGAAATGCTGGGGCATATACAAACGACAGCAGAACGTATGGGTTTGCTTATTAAAGATTTGCTGGACGCGGCAACGATTGAACTTGGCAATATTGCCCTGCACCGAAGCAATGTTCTCCTTCCTTTGCTTGCGCACAGCATTACAGACCGCTATCATCTGAACGCAGAACAAAAGAATCTACGCATCAAAGTTGAAACAGAAGAAGAGATTATCGTTTCTGCCGATGCCGCTCGCTTAGAACAAGTCTTTGACAACCTTATTTCCAACGCCGTCAAATACTCTCCACCGAACAAAACAATCTATGTACGGGTCAAAAAGACCGGCTTAAACGCCCGCATCGAAGTTCAGGACGAAGGTCCCGGAATCAGCATGGAAGACCAAAAGAAACTGTTCGGTTTTTTTCAGCGCCTGAGCGCACGCCCCACAGGGGGCGAAAGCTCGAATGGCGTAGGCTTGGCAATTGTGAGAAAGATTGTGGATTTGCACGGTGGCAATATTTGGGTGCAGTCCGAGTTGGGTAAAGGTGCGACTTTTATTATGGAATTGCCGCTCGCATAGCGCTTGCACTCTTCTCTGCACCGCACTCAGATTTGTATTTGAATGTTCGTACCTCGTCATCATCGGCTTCTCATTTCAGATTTGCTTCCATCTTTTACCCAACGACTCCCATTCAACATTATGCCTTCACTTTTCATCATTGCTGCTCTCACGCTTATTTCGGCATGGACGGTCACACCACTTCGCGCACAAACGCTTACACGCCCCATCATCACGATACTCAAGCCCGATCGCGTATTTGACGGGAACGTCGTGCATGAAGGATGGAGTGTTGCGGTGCGGGATTCGCTCATTGTGTTTGTGGGCGCACCCGAACAGCTTGCATCGGCATTACCGACATTCCGTGCGCCTTCCGATAGCATTCAGACACTCACACTTGCGGGCATGACGCTCTTGCCGGGCTTTATTGAGGGACATTCTCATGTGCTGCTTCACCCATACAACGAAACATCGTGGGACGACCAAGTGCTACGTGAATCCCGTGCAGAGCGCATTGCGCGGGCAACGGTTCATCTGCAAAAAACACTCCTAGCGGGCTTTACCACCATACGCGATTTAGGAACCGAAGGAGCGCTTTTTGACGACGTGGGGCTAAAGCGCAGTATTGAAAAAGGCGTTTTGCAGGGACCACGCATGATTGTTGCCGGACGTGCGCTCGTGGCGACGGGCAGTTACGGACCGAAAGGTTTTGCGCCGGAATTTGCCAATCCTCTTGGCGCGGAAGAAGCCGACGGCGTGGACGCTCTCATTCGTGCCGTCCGCGACCAAATTGGTCACGGCGCTGACATCGTGAAAGTCTATGCGGATTACCGTTGGGGACTTGCCGGAGATGCACGTCCTACCTACTCCACAGACGAAATCAAGCTCGTTGTCGAAACGGCACGGTCAAGCGGACGCGGAACAGTTGCCCACGCAGCCACCACCGAAGGGATGCGCCGCGCTGTGCTTGCCGGCGTGGAAACGGTCGAACATGGTGACGGCGGCACGGCGGAAATCTTCAAACTAATGGCGGAGCGCGGCATTGCACTTTGCCCAACGCTTGCTGCCGGAGATGCTATTATGCAATATCGCGGCTGGCTGAAGCGTTCCGAAGCAGAACCAAAGCGGATTCAGGAAAAGCGCGTGAGCTTCCGTGCTGCGCTTGCGGCGGGCGTTGTCATCTGCTTTGGTGGCGATGTTGGCGTTTTCCCGCACGGCGACAACGCCCGCGAAATGGAGCTTATGGTGGACTACGGTATGAAGCCGCTTGATGTGCTGCGCTCGGCAACGTCCGTCAATGCTCGTGTGTTCCACATTGACAATATCGTCGGCTCAATTACGAAGGGACTTTTGGCAGATATTATTTGCGTGGAAGGTCATCCTGCGGAACACATCAGCACGGTGCGCAAGGTAGGCTTCGTGATGAAGCATGGCGTGGTGGTGAAATCAGCATTTGTGCGATAGAATCTCTCTTCTATTTTCCACAAGTAGGTTATATTAGTGCTGATTTCATTCGCGCTAATCAACGGCACATCATCTGATTCCGAAATCACCACCACACTTTTTCAGACACTCACTCATGGGCATCAATACCTCTTCTTCCTCAACTGGCATGGGTACCGATTCCCAAAAAAAACAGTCTGCACCAACTCACTTTCAATGGTTTAACAGAATAGATATTACGCCTATTCCCGAAGAGTTTCGCTACGAATTTCTTACCCGAATTGAACAGCAAAATTTTCAGCGCATCGAACTTTTGTCAAAGTTCGGCATATTCCTTGTCGTGGCATTCCTTATCGTTCTTGATGGTTTGAACTTACCCGGCTTGCCGCCGGATGTGCTGGCAAGAGCAAAATATATTCGTATCGGAACGCTCATAGCGTTTGTTGTGGGGTATTTGCTCGTGCGATGGCTGAACACCAGTAGCCCCACTACCTCCGGCGCGGTGTTTTTTCTGAGGAGTAATATTTTTCGCTTATATTTTACGATTGTCGCCTACGTTTTGATGTTCAATATTGAACTCAGTGCCAATAACGCCAGTATCGTCGGTCCGTTTGCCGTCATGGTCAGCGTTATCTCCGGCGGACTGTACGCTTGGCGGGGTTACACGGTGATAGCCAGTATTATCAATGCCGCTGTCTATACCGGCTTTGTGCTGACGACCTATACAATCGCACCCGAAATTACGTATAATCTTGGCATTGGCTATGCTATGCTTCTAATCGTTGGTTTTACGTCTGTGATTCAGTTTCAACGGTACTGTCGTGAATTTGCAGTGACCAAACAAATTGAGAAAGAGCGGCGAAAAGCGGAAGAACTGAACGTGCAACTGAGCGAAGCAAATGAAGAAATCAGCCAGCAAATTGATATTCTCAACGAACAAGCTCGCGAAATTGAATTAGCCAATATCACGCTGCAAGAACAGTATTTGATGATTGAACAAGACCGCAAAGAATTAGCCCATAGCAACGCCTTATTAGACCTTGCGCACGCGCAGTCCGAAAGTCTTTTGCTCAATATTCTCCCTTCCCCCATTGCACTCCGACTCAAATCCGGTGAACGCGCCATTGCCGACAAATTCGATTGCGTTACGGTTCTCTTTGCCGATATTGTTGGCTTCACCAAGCTCTCCGCCCGCACTACACCGGAGCAACTTGTACAGGGCTTAAATACTATCTTTGGTCGCTTCGATGCACTTGCAAAAGAGTACGGATTGGAGAAAATAAAAACCATTGGCGATGCCTACATGATTGCCGGAGGCTTACCCGAACGCAGCGCTGACCATTGCGAGCGAGTGGCATTTTTTGCATTGGAAATACAAGCAATAATGCAGGAAGAAGCTCTGCACACCAGCGCAGATGAGGCAATCCACCTCCGCATCGGCATCCACACAGGCGAGGTGGTCGCGGGCGTTATCGGCACCAGTAAGTTCATCTACGATCTCTGGGGCGATACCGTGAACACCGCAAGCCGCATGGAATCACACGGCGAAGCGGGCGAAATTCACGTTTCCGAAGAAGTATATCGCACTCTCACTCGTCGCACGTCAAGCCTTCCTGCGGGTTCGGAAGAGTTCATATTTGAGGAGCGCGGCGAAATTGAGGTCAAAGGAAAAGGCAGAATGCGTACATACTTTTTGAAAGGCTTATCGTCGTGATGGTAAGGAAAGTCGTATGGAAAACTTTCCAACGATTTATTAGACAATTCGCTGCCCTGTGGGCATAGCCGCAAAGCTCGTAATCACGTCCACAGGCAAGTGATCGCCTAAGTGATCGCCATAATACGCCGTGTGGATAACGCCCCGTTCGTCAATAAGAAAATCTGCACCGATGCGGGTCATCGTGCCGTCTTGCTTGGGTTTTGTGAGGACATCACCGAACGCGCTGCCTTTTGTAGCCATCGAAAGAACGGAGCCTTTCATAAAACCGCTCATCATTTTACCCATTGAGGTTTCTACCTTGTATGCCTGATAGAATCTGCGTTCCGGGTCAGCAATGATAGTGAACGGGAAACGGCGGCGCTCTGTACTGTCTTGGACATAGCCAAGTAGATTCTCGCGT
>JANYDO010000438.1 GCA_025363605.1 Candidatus Kapaibacterium sp. | reverse complement strand
TTGAAGTTTAGATAAAGTTATGCCCGATATTCGTTCTTCAAAGCGCGTTAAAATGCTGTTTTGTAGAGGCTTAGAAATAAGCTATGACCGTTGTAATGAATTAGTTGTAGGTCGTTCATTTCGGCGGCGGACAACGACTACCAACTAATTCAACAATGCTTTATCGTACACTTTGTAACGACATTCAAAGTATTTATTTTCAATCGCTTGTGGGTAATCGGAATATAGTTATCCATTTGTTTTTATCTAAACTTCAAAAATTGGAATGTAAAACTTCTAGTTCTTGTTTCAAACGCAAGCATTTGTCTTGAGTTTCTACATATCTTGTACTTCCGAACTCATATTGCTTGAGTCGTTCTAAAAGATAATTAAGTCTCTCCAGTTCTCTTCTGTTAAAAAACATAGCTTGCCGCAATTCCGACAGGGTTTTGGGTTCTTGCCTCGAAGCCATAATGTTTTAGCCTTTTTGTGCAAAAAACGCCTTGATAACTTCCACAACCCGCTCCACCTGACCATCGGTCAACCCCGGAAATATCGGCAGCGAAAGGCACGTTTGAGCGATTTCTTCTGCAAGCGGGAATTGTCCTTGCTTCCAGCCTTTATCACTGTATGCTTCTTGCAAATGCGGCGGTACGGGATAGTGAATCATTGTGCCGATGCCGTTTTGCGTGAGGTATTCTTGCAAAGCATCGCGCTTCTTCGAGCGGATAACGTAGAGATGAAAAACGGACGTGGCATTGTCGGCAACCACAGGCGTAATCACGTCGCCCACACCCTGAAGAAGTTCTGTGTAAAGCGCGGCAATGCGTTCGCGTTCGGCGTTATCGTTGTAGAGCGAAGGAAGTTTTGTGAGCAGCAGAGCGGCTTGGAGTTCGTCCAGACGAGAATTAAAACCTAGAACTTCGTTGTAGTATTTTTTGTGCGAACCGTAATTACGCCATGAGCGGGCGCTTTTGTCATACTCGGCGTTGTTGGTGGTCATTGCGCCTGCATCGCCCAGAGCGCCAAGATTTTTGCCCGGATAAAAGCTCGTGCCGTTGATATGCCCGAAACTGCCCGTTGGTCTGCCGTTGTAGAAAGCGCCTTGCGATTGGGCATTGTCTTCTATCACATACAAACCGTGCTTTTCAGCGATAGCCATAATCGCATCCATTTCGCTGGCTTGCCCGTAGAGATGCACCGGCATAATAACCTTCGTGCGCGGCGTGATGGCTGCTTCTATCAATTCTGGATTGATGTTGTACGTGGCTGCGCGAGGTTCGACAGGTACAGGCGTTGCGCCCACAAACGAGGAGGCAAGCATCGTAGCGATGTAGGTATTCGAGGGAACAATCACCTCGTCGCCCGCGCCCACACCCAAGACTTTGAGCGCAATGTGCAGCGCATCCAAACCGTTGGCAACGCCGATGGCGTGGGCAGTGCCGGAAAATTTAGCATATTCTTCTTCAAAAGCTGCGACGTTTTTGCCTAAAATAAACCAACCGCTATGGAGAACGTCCGTAAAGGCGCGTTGGAGTTCGGTTTCAAGCGAAAGGTTCATCGCTTTGAGGTCGAGAAAAGGGATTTGATGCATAGATAGGAAAATGTGAGAAAAGTGAAGCCATACCGTTTGCACAAAGATTATACAACTTCAAGGTGCGGCGCTCTTAGCATAATCCCGAAGGAATAGCCTTCATCAATTAAGATACGCATAGAGATTTTGTTTACAAACATATTCATCTCCATTTCCTGCTCTTCGTCTATTGGACCGGAAACATTAATCCAAAAGCGATCATGTTGCTCGGGGTGTTCCTGAATACCAACAAATTGGATTTCGGGAAACTTCTGTTGAGCTGTGGCGAAAATTTCTTGTGCGAGTTTTTTAACTTTGCGTTTCATGGTTTTTGAGTCTTTCGGAGATATGCAAAATGAAGTCGGCGGCTTGACGGACTTGTATATTAGCGGAAGTCTTACTGATAAAATCAGCCTCGTAGTCAGCTTTGTCGCGCAAAAACTGCATTGGAAGCAGATAAGAAGCTATTTTTGACGGATAGAGTTTTCGACGTGTAACCAAAATGCCAGTAAACTGTGCTTGTACCCACGAGTGAGGGTTTTTCGGATGTTTAAACCCCTCCTCTGCTAGTGCAGCAATTGCCGCTTGAAAAACTGCATAATAAGCTCTGTTAGTTGCTGCGTTATAGTGCTTCTGCTCAAGAGCATTTTGGGCAACGGCAAGATTTTCTTGCGCTTTGAAAAGAAACTCTGCTATCATCGGATATTCAGACGTTTATCCTGTAAAAAATCGTCATAATTTCGGTAATAATCATCTTCGGAATAATGATTCGATGCCAAGACGAAGAGCACTGCACCCGATGAGAAATTCACGAGTTCGCGCCAAATCATCGTCGGCACGTACAGTCCGTGATAGGGTCGATTCAGCGTTACCGTCTTGCGTTGCCGCCCGTCGTCCAGCATCACATCAAAGCTGCCCGACATGGCGATAATAAGTTGTTGCAAATCCTTATGCGCATGACCGCCGCGCTCGGCTCCGCCCGGTACATCGTAGAGATAGTACGCCCGCGCAAGCGGAAAGGGAATATGCCGATCGCTCTCCACAAAAGAGAGACTGCCGCGCATATCCTCGCCAATCGTGGGCAAGTTGATAATGGATGTGTCGTGTATGGAGGTCATAATGTTTTCTTGTGCTACAATGGGCGTGTGCTACCACCCGAACGCTGATGACGCGGATTTGGCGGATGTTCGCTGAAGAAATTGATTGGAAGAAAGATTAAGAAGGATTAGGCTTATTCAAGTTCATATAGACTTTTCGTCGAAACTCTGCTTTACGCCCAAAATTTAAGAGTAATCCAACCTCCATCGAAGTTGCACGAAGATAATTGATAAGCTGTGCTTCATGCTCTTCGCGTATTGCTTCGGCAGATTTCAGTTCCAAAATCACCAAATCATTCACAACAATATCAGCAAAAAAATTGCCCACATTCCGACTGTCATAAAAAACGGGAATCGGATACTCAACTGCAACAAATAAACCAATTTTCTCCAGTTCCCAAGCCAACGAATTGCGATAAACTTTTTCAAGAAAACCGTAGCCAAGTGTATTGTAAACGGTATAAAACGCTTTAATAACCTTGCCTGTCAAATCTTCGTGCAGCAACATCATCTTCATCTGCTTTTATGATTAAAAAATCAGCGAACATCCGCCCAATCCGCGTCATCCGCGTTCCGAAGCGCTAACAATCTACTTCCGCAAGCCCAGCATCAAATACAAAAGCGGTCGCAAAATCCGCCACCAGTCAATAAACGGTCGGATGTGGGAGTATTTGCGTCCTTGCGTGTTGAGCAATGTTTTTTTGTCACTTGGATACGTTTTGGATGTTGCCACTTCCACAAAGCGCCATTTTTTGGACTTGAGGACTTTGTAGTGCAGATACGTTTCGAGTTCGTAGGTGTCAAGCCATTCTTGCCAAATGTTGATGGCGGGGTCATCGAAAATTTCCACTTTGTAAGCACGGAAGCCGTCGAGCGCATCGGTACAGCGTTTTCCGGTTAAAATGCTGAACATGAGCGCATGAACTTTCACCATCACAAGCCGAAAAAGCGGCGTGTGCGCTCGGCGGCGCTCTTCTGCCATACCCTGCAAATACCGCGAACCCTGCACATAATCTGCTTTTCCACTTAGTATTGGCTCAAATAAAAGAGGTATTTCTTCGGGATGATTTTTATTGTTACCGGGAATAATTGCCACCACTTCAAAGCCATTCCATCGGGCATATTCGATGCACTTTTTAATAGCATTTCCCACGCCACGATTAGGATTAGTAAGAATGACAGGAAAAGAAAACTTCTCCAAGCAAGCATCCGAGCCATCAGTGGAGCCATCCACGTGGACAACAACCGAATACGGTGGGTTATCGGGAAATTTTTTTAGCGTTAATTCGAGGTCACCCCCGTTGTTGTACGTTACCAGTCCTACGATGCAGTCTTTATACGTGAGAGCGTTCATGCGGGTTCGGTTTGGTTTAGGGTTTTCTTAAAGCACAAATCTACGGAATTTTTGCGACAGGGGAACTCAGGATTTGTAGGATTTTGAGGATGATAAGGATTCGTGTGAAAAATGCCTACCTGAGCATTGGCACAAGCACATCATACCCGAAGCGTAGAATAAGCGCGGCGACAATCACCAAAAAGACGACACGCACAAAACCGCTTCCGCGCAAAATAGCCATACGGCTCCCTACAAACGACCCCGCCATATTGCAAACCATCATCGGTAAGGCAATTTCATAATGAACAAAACCGCCATTGACGAAAAACATCAGCGACGACGCATCGGCAATAACGTTCACAATCTTGCTCATAGCAGAAGCGTTCAAAAAACTATACCCCACAATGCTCACAAAACCAAAGACCAGCAAACTTCCCGTGCCAGGACCCACGAAGCCGTTGTAAAAGCCCGTCGCAGCACCAATAGCAAAGCATATTGCCAGTAGCATTGCCGCATCGTACCACACGATATTTTCTTGCCCCAAATCTTTACGACGATAGGTGTAGAGCGCTATGGAAGCCATCAACACGAGAATTATCGGTTTGAGAGTGCTCGCAGGCAGCAAACTCGAAAATTTTGCGCCGAGAAAGGACATCACCGCCGCTCCAATACCGGCGAAAAGAACCGGCCGCCAAGGAATGGCGACGCTTCGGGCGTATTGTACCGCCGCAACGCTTGTTCCCATAACCGATGCAAAGCGGTTTGTGCCAATCACCGCCGCAACAGGAAACTGCGGGAACAAAATAAACAGCGCCGGAACCTGCACCAAACCACCACCACCAACAATCGAATCCACAAATCCTGCCAGAAATGCAGCAAAAGAAGCAAGGGCAATATCGGTGAGAGGCGAGGAAAGGTGAGGCATACACGAAGAGCATTTGTATAACAAAACATTGAGAACAACTACAAAATACGTAGCTTTGACAAATTTGTTCTGACAGAATGCTTATGTTCTTTAGCTTTGCTTGCGCAAGGTATTTCCGACACTGTATTTTTTTCACCATTCGCTATGAATTTTCGCCCGACGATTGTTACCAAAGCCGCTTCCGCACTCTACGGCAGCGCGGTCGCATGGCGCAATCGCCGTTTTGACAAGGGTTTGGGTGTTCGCCGCGCAAGCGTACCCGTTATCAGTGTGGGTAATCTTTCGGCAGGCGGCACGGGCAAAACGCCCTTTACGCAAGCATTAGTGAGGCTTCTGCAAGAGCAGTTCCCCAATGAACGCCCTGCTATCGTCAGTCGCGGTTATGGGCGACGTACGAGAGGTGGAATAATTGTGTCGGACGGAACAAGTTTACTTGTTTCCGATGCGGCACAGTGCGGCGACGAGCCGTTGCTCCATGCCACTGCGCTGCCACACACACCTGTTGTGGTACACGAAGAGCGTAGTGAGGGCTGCAAACTTGCCGTTGAGCAGTGCGGCGCAACGTGCATTGTGCTGGATGACGGCTTTCAGCATCGGCGTTTGCGGCGGGATATAGATATTGTTCTCATTGACCACGCCACGCTGGCATATCCTCATTTACTTCCTGCGGGTCGGCTTCGAGAACCGCTTCAGTCTTTGTCCCGTGCGGATATTATTTGTTTTATGAATGGCTCTCAACCACTTGACCTTACTCATGCGCTCTACACTTTTCTTCGACCTGATACGATTATAGTGGAAGCAGAGACACGCTCATCCGGCAAACTCTACACGGTCAGCA